>NZ_CDWWEW010000133.1:9447-12678 GCF_977966315.1 Frankia sp. CeRuru1 | reverse complement strand
GGTCGGCGTCGTCGAGCGCCGCCTGTCCAGTCGGCTGGCCTGCCTCGGGGCGCTGACCGGCGCCCGCGCGGTCCACATACGCGGCTTCCCGTTCCTCACCCAGGTCGCCGACGGCCATTTCCGGACGGTGACGGTGACGGCCATCGCGCCCGCGCTCGCCACCCACGCAGGTGGTTCCCGAATGTCTGAACGACCGTGCCGTGCAGGCGCCCGGAGGCCGGTGAGCGGCAACGAAAAGGAGCACACGATGATTTCCTCCGACCCGTTCGTCACAGCCCGGTCGGGCGACCCTGCCTTGGCGCCCCCCGTGCTGGCCAGCGGGCCTGGTCCGACGACCACGCCGGCGCTCGTCGGCCGCGGGGGCACGCCGGCCCAGAGACGTCTGCGCCGTCTACTCCTGGTGGTTGCGGCCGTGGCGGTCCTGCGCGGTGTGCAAGCCGGCGTCGCTGCGCTCACCGTGCTGACGGCAGCGGCGCTGCGGCTCGAACAGCCGGTGCCGCATCTGCATGTCACCCGCCTGGCCGAGATTGGGCCCGAGCCGCTGACCCCGCTGACCGCTCTGGTCATGGTCGCCGTGTCTGCGGCCGTGTCCGGCCTTCTGCTCCGCGGTCGCCGGACGGTCACGGCCTTCGCGGCTGTCAAGGCGTTCGCCCTTATCGCGGCGTCGACCATCGCCGGCGTCGTCGCTGCCGGCCCGGTGGGCCTTCGACTGGCCGTCGCGGGGTGCGGCGCGGGCCTGGCCGTCCTGCTGTGGCCGGCGGTCCGACGCGCCGCCGTAACCCTGCTGACGGCGGTCGGCCTGCCGCACGCCACCGGCCGAACCGCCGACGTCGCCCTTGCCGTGAAGATCGGCCTTCTCGTCGCGGTGGTGCTCGTCAGCTAATCGGCTATTAGCACCGCGCGCCCTCAGCATGGCACGCCCGCTTCCCCTACGTCTACCCCACTCACTCCCATCTCCGCCCGAAAGGAAGTCGTGATGAGCCGCGCTCCCCACGTCCGCTCCGTCGCCGCGCCACCGTCCACAGTCAAGACATCCGACGTCAAGACATCCGACAAGGTGCCCGGCTCGGGAGAGGGGCCGGTCGATGCGATCCGGCGGCTGCGTGCCGACCCGCTCACCCGGCTCAACGAGCTGGCCCGCGCCCATGGGCCGGTGGTGCGCCTGGCGAGCTGGCCGGTGTCGGCCTTCCTCGTCACCGACCCGGACGCGATCGCTGACGCCCTGGTCAGCGGACACCGGGCCTACGCCAAAGGTGCCGTACGCCGCGGCGCCGGTTCCCGGCGGACGGTGGTGCAGCCGCTGGCGCTGCTGCTGGGCCAGGGCCTGCTGACCAGCGCTGGGGACACCCACCGCCGGCAGCGCCGGCTGCTGCAGCCGTTGTTCCACAAGCAGCGGATCGCCGGCTACGCCGACGCCTTCGCGGCCATCGCGGACAAGACCGCCGACGGCTGGCGGGACGGGCAGCGCCTCGACGTGCACACCGAGATGACCGAGATGACCCTGGCGATCGTCGCCCGGACCCTGTTCGACGTCGACCTGGACAGCCACGTCGTCAACGTCATCCGGGCCGCTCTCGACCAGAACATGCCCGCGGCCCGCCGAGCCCAACTTCCCGGCTTCACTGCCCTCGAACGACTCCCGCTCCCGGCGCCCCGGCGCCGACGAGACGCCCGGGACGCTCTCGACCGCGTCGTCCACGATCTAATCGCCGACCGCCGCGCCACCGGCGCCACCGGTCACGACCTGCTGTCCCTGCTGCTAACTGCCCGCGACGCCGACACCGGCGCGTCGATGGACGACTCCCAGGTCCGTGACGAGGTGCTCACCCTCCTACTCGCCGGCCACGAGACCACCGCTAACGCATTGGCCTGGACGTTCCACCTGCTCGGCCGGGATCCGGAGGTACTGGCGACCCTGCAGGCCGAACTCGACCGGGTGCTCGGCGAGCGGCGGCCGACGATCGACGACCTGCCCCAGTTGCCCTACACCAACGCGGTCATCAGCGAGGCGATGCGGCTGTACCCGCCCGTCTGGGCCATGGGCCGCCACCTCGTCGAAGACCGCGACGTCGCCGGCTACCGCCTGCCCGCCGGCTCCACCCTGGTCTTCAGCCAATGGGTGGTGCACCGCGACGAGCGCTGGTGGCCGCGGCCGGAACTCTTCGACCCAACCCGCTGGACCGGGCCCGACACCGCCGATGAGCCGGCCGGCGCTGGGCCGAAGATGCGGCCTCGCTTCGCCTACTTCCCGTTCGGCGCCGGCCCCCGCCAGTGCATCGGCAACACCTTCGCCATCGCTGAAGGCGTGCTCGCCCTGGCCACTATCGCCCGCCGCTGGTCCTTCACCCCCGTACCCGGCATGCCCGTCACACCGCAACCCCTGGTCACCCTGCGACCGAAGGACGGCCTACCCATGGTCGCCCACGGTAGGTGCCCGAACCGGTAGCAGCCCCCGGCGCGGGACACATCGCCACCCGGACCGGGCAGCGCCGCGCGGTCTGGAGCGATCCCGCTTCCGTTGACAGCGAACTCAAGCTTCCCCGCCCACAGGGAAGAATTGTCATGGGGTCAGCTCGCCGGAAGTTCACTACCGTCTTCTCCTCAGGCGACCTCATGCTCACGCGACCTCATGCTGCCCGAGCCGCCCTGGTCACGGGCCCACCGGATGACCCTGCCGCCCGGGACTGACGGCCCCTGATCGGCGACGCTCACCGCCCTAATACTCCAACCCGACTTTTGTGATCAGTTGCGGCCCGTGGGCTGACGGTGGGCGGCCGACCCAGCTCGCTCCGACGCAGGTCAGGAATCGAAAAGGCGCTCGACGCAGGTGTCCAGACACGCTGGGCCACCGGGGACGAGGTCTATGGGGCGAACCCAGACCTGCGGGCCGCGATCGCCCGGCGCGGGGTCGGCGCCGTCCTCACCGTCGCGAAAAGTGAGATGGTCACTACGAAGACCGGGCCGAAGAAGGCGATCGACATCGCCGTCATCCTGCCCACCAAGGCGTGGAACCGTATTTCCGCAGGTCACGGCTCCAAAGGCGAGCGGCTCTACGACTGGGCGATCATCGAGGTGACCGACGGCGACCTGCCAGGCCACCACTATCTGATGATCCGACGGAGCATCAGTGACGGCGAGTACGCCTTCTACCGCGCCCAGAGCCCGACCCGCATCCCGTTGCGCACTTTTGTCCGGGTAGCTGGTCTTCGCTGGTCGGTCGAAGATGATTTG
>NZ_CDWWEW010000133.1:0-9128 GCF_977966315.1 Frankia sp. CeRuru1 | reverse complement strand
TGAGCACTAATGTCAGGAGTGTGGACCTGATCCCCGGCAAGATCGAGCGGGTGTGCGCCACCGACAACGCGGTGCTGCTGGCGGACGGACGGCGCCTGCCGTATGACTATCTGGTCATCGCCACCGGCACGCATACACGCCCGGACCAGACCCCGGGAATGCTCGGTCCGCAATGGCGCAAGAGCATCCACGACTTCTACAGCTACAGCGGCGCGGCCGCGGAGAACATCGACCTGCACACCCTGCTGTCGGACCGCACCCCGCTGGTGCTAGGGGTGGTGCTGGGGATGGGTTTCCTGCTGCTGCTCGTGGTGCTCGCCGCGCCGCTGGCGGCCGCCCTCGGGGTGGTCACGAACCTGCTCGCGACCGGTGCCGCGTTCGGCGTCGCGAAGCTGGTTTTCGCCGACGGGCACGGCGCGGGCCTGCTGGGTTTCACCTCCCAGGGGTTCCTCGACGCCTGGGTGCCGATCTTCTTCTTGGCAATGATCTTTGCGATCTCTATGGACTACACGGTGTTCCTGCTCGCCTCGGCCAAGGAGCACTGGGAACGCTCCGCCGATCCACGGGAGGCGATGGTCGGCGAGCTCGCCCACTCCGGTCGGGTCATCTTCGCTGCGGCCGCGGTGATGGTTGCGGTGTTCTTCACCTTCGCGCTGTCCGGACCGCTGCCGCCGAAGGAGATGGGCGTCATCCTCGGCATCGCCGTGCTGCTGGACGCGGCCCTCGTCCGCCTCACCTGTTACCCGTCCTGCTCCGGATCATCGGACGGGCCGCCTGGTACAGCCCGATGTGGCTGCGCCGCGTCCTACCCACTGTCACCTTCGCCCACTGACCGAACGCCCACTGACCGAACGCCCACTGACCGAACGCCCACTGACCGAACGCCCACTGACCGAACGCCCACTGACCGAAGCGATCGCGTCCCTGGGCCGGCTACCCGCAGCCGGCCTAGGCACGACATCTGCCGAGGGTCACGCGAGGGACAGGAACAGCTTTTCCAGTTCCGTCTCGGTCATCGGTGCCGCCTCGCCGCTCTCACGCGCGGCCAGGCACTGTTGCATCCCGGACACTATGATCTTAAATCCGGCCCGGTCCAGAGCTCGGGAGACCGCGGCAAGCTGGGTGACGACGTCAGCGCAGTCGCGACCATCCTCGATCATGCCGATTACGCCGCGGAGCTGACCCTCGGCGCGCCGCAGGCGCCGAATCACATCCGCCATCGCCGTCTCGTCGACCTGCATCCCGACCTCCATATCCCGCACCAGGTGACCGCGGGCGCTGCCTCCAAGATACCCTCCCGGGTATACATCGGGTGACCTCACCCGCGATCAGACCTTTCGGGGAGGAGATGCTCGGCGGCCTGACCGACGATGCATGTTTCCACCGCCGCAGCGATGCTCCCATCGACGAAACGTTCGCCCCGCACGATCGCGGTCGCCGCCCGCACCGCATCCGGGCAGCTCAACACCCCCGTTTCGCGATGATTCGGGATCGTCGCCGCTGGTTGTGGCTGGTTGTGGAGGACCTGGCGGGCGAAGGTGAGCTGTACCTGTCCAGCCGGCAGATCGCCGAGGCGCTCAACGCCGAGGGCTGCGCCCACCCAAGCGCACCGACCGCTTCGGCCCCGGCCAGGTCCTCACCCTGACCCGCCGGCTGGGCATCGGGGTCCGCCAGCCTCGCGGCACCCGCACCGCGCTAACCGGCCTGGGACCACACCGGTACTCGGTGACCGAACTCGCCGTAGCCCTCCAGCAGGCCGACCGCTACCCTCTACACCTGGATCTACCGGGGGTGGATCACCGCGCAGCGCCACCCGGATGGCCGGTCCTGGGTCATCATCGCCGACGACGCCGAGATGCAGCGGCTACGCGAGCGCCGGGCCCCGGGCCACTACACCCGCCGGGTACCCCGATAACCGACGTTTCGTCGGCTGCTTCGCATCGAGTCGGACGGGACAAGAGCCAAGCGGGCACACCACGTCGGTAGAGGGGTAGGCTGCAGGTGTTGCTTGTTCTTCCGTGCGTGACCTACGCAGAGAACGGCACGACTGGACCACGGCACCGGCCGGGGTCTGGGGCGAGGCCGGTACGCGAAGGACGCTTACCGGGAGCGCGGCAAGGAGAAATAATCGTGGCGCAGGGTACCGTCAAGTGGTTCAACGCGGAGAAGGGCTTCGGATTCATCTCCGTCGACGGTGGCGGCCCGGACGTGTTCGTCCACTACTCCTCGATCGTGGCGGACGGCTACAAGTCCCTGGATGAGGGCCAGAGCGTCCAGTTCGAGATCGTGCAGGGCCAGAAGGGACCGCAGGCGGACAACGTCCAGCCCGTCTGAGGCCGTACCACCCCCAGCCTTACGCGTCGGCGCGCGGCTCCCGCGGGAGCCGCGCGCCGATGTTGTGTTGGCCGATGTTGTGTTGGCAGGCCGGTAGTCTCACCGCCGTAGTTGACCGACGCCGTCGGCGGGCACCGCGCGATCATGGCTCATGTACACCTGATGAGCGACCAGATCAGCGCCCGGGCAACCGGACCACGGTGATGAAGAAGTCGTCGATGAACCGGACGTCGTCTACGAACCGGTCGAAGTCGACCGCCTTCGTCACGTAGGCGTTGGCGTGCAGGTTGTAGCTGCGCAGGATGTCCTCGGCAGCGTCCGAGGTGGAGAGCACCACGACGGGGATGCGTCGCAGGTCGGCGTCGGCCTTGACCTCGGCCAGGACCTCGATGCCGTTGCGGCGCGGCAGGTTGAGGTCCAGCAGGATCAGGTCGGCCGTAGGGGCCTGTGTGAAGGGCTCCTCCCGGCGGAGGAACGCCATGGCCTGGATACCGTCGTTCACGACATGCAGCCTGCCGTTGATCCGATCATCCGCGAACGCTTCGCGGGTCATGAGGACATCCCCCGGGTCGTCCTCAACCAGCAGTACGTCGAACGGGTCCGTACGGACACTCGCCGTCATCTGGATACCTCGAAGTAGAGGCCGCCATCGCATGGCAGCCGGACGAGAAGCGGGGGTAGGGACGAGAGGCGGAGTAGGGACGAGAAGCGGGGACAGGGCGGACCGGACGATCAGCGCCCACCGCGGGGGACGGCCGCTCCTCGAGAGCGTGAGCGGGGTCGCGAGCAGGCGCGGGCGGGGCCCGTCCGGCCCGGAACGGTAACCGGACATCCCGGAATCGATGCACGGACTTTGGCGATGTCTGACGGTACGCCAACGGAAGTGGTCTGTCGCCCCCCTAACAGGGACAAGTCCAAGGACAAGCCGAGGCTCACCGTTTTCGGCCTCGCCGCGACCGCCCGGGCACCCACGACCGCCCGGGCACGAGGCCGGACTTCGGCCGCCGTTCCCGGCGTGGCGGTTCCCGGTCGCCTCCGGCGGGAAGGCAAGGGCCATGAGCTCCGGCAGCCCGGTCCAGGACGAGATCCGCCCGCATGCCCGCGAACTGCGTCGGCTGATCCCGGACGTGTACCGGGGACTCGGCACCCTGGGCGACGCTGCTCTCCGTGACGGTGCCCTGGACAGCTGCACGAAGGAGCTGATCGCACTGGCGCTCGCCGTGAGCACCCAGTGCGACGGTTGCATCGAGACACATGCCCACGGCGCCGTCCGGCAGGGTGCGACCTGCCAGGAGGCAGCCGAGGCCATCGGGGTGGCACTGCTGATGAACGGCGGGCCGGCGTCGGTCTACGGCCCGCGCGCGTTCGCCGCCTTCAGGCGTTTCCGCGCCGAGCGGCACGAGGCGGGGGACGGTACGGCGCCGCTCGGCCACGTAACCCCGGCCTCGCCGGGACACGCTCCATCAACCGGCCAGGTTCAGCCCCCCGACAACACCGACGTCTGAACCGGCGGCAGAGGACACGCCGCGCCGACCACCTGGCGGACGGTGGTACCCGCAGACCGTCTTCATGACCGGCTGAGGACACGTCGGCGCGGGTGCCGCCGCCATCCGGCAGGCGCCCCGGACGGCCCAGATACAGACAAAGAAAATCTCATGGTTAAAATATCCCTGGAGATTTCCTCGCCCCCGTTTCGGGCCATCGAAATTCGTTGCTCCACGGACGAGTTGTTTACCTGTCCTTTACAGTTCCACCCACCTCGGCCGGCGACATCCTGTTACGATTTCCCCGTGACTGCAGGCGAACGGGGAAGAAGGATCCGATGACGTTTGTCGTCCTGTCACCCTGCATTGATGTCAAGGACACCGCCTGCGTGGAGGAGTGCCCGGTCGACTGCATCTACGAGGGCGGCCGCAAGCTGTACATCAACCCGGATGAGTGCATCGACTGCGGAGCCTGCGAGTCGGCCTGCCCGGTCGACGCGATCAAGAGTACCCGGATCGTGCCGGCGAGCGAGGCCGAGTTCATTGCGGACGAAGCCCGGTTCTTCACCGCCATCCTGTCTGGTCGGGATGCTCCGATCGGTAATCCGGGCGGCGCCGGCAAGATCGGCCCGATCAGGGCGGACACCGCCTTCGTCGCGTCCTACAGACGCTGACGAGACAAGCCGCCGGCGAAGGCTGACGCGGCCACGGCGTCAGCGAGACCGCCGGCCTACGGCCGGTGCCCAGGGCCCATCCCGTCCGGGCACCGGCCCTCTACATTTCGGGGCCGAAGCAGGGGCCGGGGTCGAAGCAGAATTCGGGGCCGGAGTCGGGGCCGGAGTCGGCTGGAGACGTTCCCGGCGTTCCCCGTACCGCGCCTGAATCGACGTGTCTCGATGTGTCTCGACGGGTTTCCCGACGGGTGATGCCGACCGGTCGTGCCGTTGACCAGATGACCCGCCGCGGAATGCCGATTGACGAGAAAGTGGCGTGACAAAAATCCCGGAAAACGGCGTGCAGGCGTCATCACCAGGCGGCCATCATCACCAGGCGGCCGGAGACCATGACGGAAACCACCTGGGGCCGGAACCGGGATCACTCCGGGCCGAGGCCGAGCCGGGCAGAGTAACGCGGAATCCCCTGAGGGGATCAGGCCAGCCCTGACAGGCCTGATCCCCTCACCCCCTCGCCCCCGAGCGACCGCCCGGCGACCGCCCATCGGTCCGGTTCGCCTCAGCCGTAGGTCTCATCCCAGCCGTAGGTCACCCGGCGGCGACCTACCCGGCCACCGTCCAGGAGTCGGCACCTTGGAGCAACGTCCGCAGGTCGCCTAGGCCGCCGGGCCGGGCGGTCGCCAGCCTCTCCTGGAACAGCTGGTCGAACACGGGATGCGAGACCGACCGGTAGACGCCGATCGGCGGCTCCGGAAACTCCGCCTGCGCCAGCTGGGCTAGGGCGTAGGCGTAGGTCGAGTTCTCCACCGTCGGATCGTGCACCACGACGCGGGAGTCACCGCTGTGCCCGACGGCCAGCTCCCCGGTGGCCGGGTCGCGGATCACGGCGTACTGCTCGTCCACTCCGAAGACCACCGGCATACCGGGCGAGAGCCGGATCGGCCCCTGCTCGCCCTTCGCCCCGGCGACCCCGGCGGCGCCGGCATCGGCATCGGACCGCTTCGGCTGACGGGGAATCGCGTTGAACGTGGGGCAGCCTTGCCGGATCTCCACCAGCGCCGCTCCCTGGTGCGCCGCGGCGGCGGTGAGGGTGGCGGTGAGGTGGCGACGGTCCGAGTCGATCGTGCGGGCGACGAACGTCGCGCCGGCGCCGAGCGCGAGCGCAACCGGGTCGAACGGGTTGTCGAGCGACCCGTGGGGGCTCGACGGGCTGATCGTGCCGATCCTGGAGGTCGGCGAGTGCTGACCTTTCGTCAAACCGTAGATCTGGTTGTTGAACAACATGATCTTGAGGTTCACGTTGCGACGCAGCGCGTGGATAAGGTGGTTACCGCCGATCGACAGCGCGTCGCCATCACCGGTTACGACCCACACCGCCAGGTCCGGCCGGTTGATCGAGACTCCGGTCGCAAAGGACGGCGCCCGGCCGTGGATCGAGTGGATGCCGTAGGTGTCGAGGTAGTAGGGGAACCGCGAGGAGCACCCGATGCCGGACACGATCACGATGTTCTCGGGCGGGACGCCGAGGGCCGGCAGCAGACCCCGCATCGTCGAGAGGATGGCGTGGTCCCCGCAGCCGGGGCACCAGCGGACCTCGTTGCCGGTCATGTAGTCCTGCACGGTCAGCACCGGCCGTCCCGCCGAGTCACCCGACGGTTCTCCGGATCCATCATTCAGCGAGATCATCGTCCTGCCTCCCCGGCCGTGCCGAGCTTCGAACCAAGGTGTGCGTTCAACCGGGCGCTCACGTCCCCGACCGGCTTCGAGGCTGCCTCCGCCGACGGCTCCTCGTCGATGCCCTGGATGATCCGGCTGATGACGGAGGTGAGCTCGGCCACCCGGAACGGCATGCCGCGGGTCTGGTTGTAGCCGACGGTATCGATCAGGCATTCCCGGCGCAGGAGTCCGGCGAGCTGCCCGAGGTTCATCTCGGGGACGAGCACGGTGTGGTACTCCGACAGCACCGAGGCCAGGTTCGCCGGCAGCGGGGCGAGATGGCGCAGGTGCGCCTGGGCGACCTTCATACCGTCGCGCCGCACCTGGCGGCAGGCTTCACCGATCGGCCCCCACGTCGAGCCCCATCCGATCACCAGCACATCGGCGCCGGATCCGGGCGGCCCACTGGGATCATCGACTTCCAGGAGCGGCACGTCGATGTTATCGATCTTGGACTGTCGGGTGCGGACCAGCAGGTCGTGGTTGTCGGGGTCGTAGGAGACCGCGCCGGTCAGCTCGGCCTTCTCCAGACCACCGATGCGGTGTGTGAGCCCCGGGGTACCCGGGATCGCCAGCGGGCGGGCCAGCGTGATCGGGTCCCGCGCGTACGGCAGGAAGATCGGGTTACCGGCCTCGTCCACCCCGTTCGGGCCGGTGGCGAGATCGATCCCGATGCTGGGCAGCTCCGCCGTCTCGGGCACCCGCCACGGCTCGCTGCCGTTGGCGACGTAGGCGTCGGACAGCAGGATGACCGGGGTGCGGTAGACCAGCGCGATCCGGGCCGCCTCCAGCGCGGCGTCGAAGCCGTCCGCGGGCGAACGCGCCGCGATCACCGGCAGCGGCGCCTCGCCGTGCCGGCCGTACAGGGCCTGGAGCAGGTCGGACTGCTCGGTCTTGGTCGGCAGACCAGTCGACGGCCCGCCGCGCTGCACGTTGACGACGACGAGCGGCAACTCCATGATCACCGCAAGACCGAGGGCCTCGGTCTTCAGGGCCATCCCGGGACCGGAGGTCACGGTCACGCCGAGCATCCCGGCGAAGGCCGCGCCGATCGCGGAGCCGATGGCGGCGATCTCGTCCTCGGCCTGGAAGGAGCGCACGTCGAAGGATGCGAGCGCGCTCAGTTCGTGCAGGATGTCGGAGGCGGGAGTGATCGGGTAGGCGCCGAGGAACAGCGGCATCCCGGCCTGCTGCGCGGCGGCGACCAGGCCGTAGGCGATCGCCTTGTTGCCCTTCATGTGCCGGTAGGTGCCGGCGGGCAGCTTGGCCGGCTTCACCTCGTAGGCGAGCGCGAAGGCCTCGGTGGTGTCGCCGTAGATCCACCCGGCCCGCAGCGCGGCGATGTTCGCGGCCTGCACGTCCGGCTTCGCGGCGAACCGCTTCTGCAGGTAGGCGATCGTGTCCTCGATGGGCTGGCTGAACATCCAGGACACCAGGCCGAGCGCGAACATGTTCTTCGTCCGGGCAGCGTCCTTGCGCTTCAGGTTGAACTCAGCGACGGCCGTGGCGGCGAGACCGGTGAGGTTGATCGCGTGCACGTGGTAGGCGTCCAGCGACCCGTTGGTCAGGGGATCGGCCTCGTAACCGGCCTTTTCCAGACCCATCACCGTGAACGCGTCGGTGTCCACGATCAGGACCCCGCCGGGACGCAGCTCGGCGATGTTCGCCTTGAGCGCCGCGGGGTTCATGGCGACCAGAACGTCGGGCCGGTCGCCCGGGGTCCTGATGTCGTGGTCGGCGATGTGGAGCTGGTAGCTCGACACCCCGGCCACGGTTCCGGCTGGCGCCCGGATCTCCGCCGGGTAGTTCGGCAGCGTCGCCACGTCGTTGCCGCCCGCGGCGGCCTGGGCGCCGAACCGGTCACCGGTGAGCTGCATCCCGTCGCCGGAGTCACCGGCAAAACGGATCACCACGTGTTCCAGTTGCGTGACCCCCGGGTCGGGTCGTTCGGACAACTGTTCGGTTGGCATGGCGAAACCTCATCTCAACTTCTCGGCTACGCACGCCCGCGCCGGGCGAGCGGGACCGCGCGTGGCAACGCTGACAGCGCGGAAGCGGGGTCAGGGAAGCGCGGGGAACGGGTCAGGGATAGGCGGATCGGGGGGCGGGCACCTCGGGCATGCGCAGGGCCCGCGAGAACACCCGGTCGGTGGGGATCTCCTGCACCCGGAACTCGGTGGTGGGGCCGTCGAAGAGATCGTTCGATCGGTTCTGCTCCAGGGCACGCACGCGCAGCACCGCGCGAGCCACCGCGGCGGCGGCGGCGTGGATCTGGTCGACGGTGGTGAACCGGCCCACGCTGAACCGCAGGCTCTCCATGGCCGCCGTGGTCGACCGGCCCATCGCGGTGAGCACATGGGACGGCTCGGCGCCGCCACCGTGACAGGCGGAGCCCGCGGACACCGCCACGTCCGGCAGACAGGCCTGGACGGCGTCGGCGTCGGCACCGACGAACCGCAGGTTGGTGGTGTTCGGCAGCCGGCATTCGCGGCCCCCGCCGCGCTCACTCGGCCCGTTGAGCTCGACGGCATCGACGCCGAGCCACTCGACGAGCAGATCGTGCAGCAGCTCGGTCTGGGCCCGCTGCCGCGGGGCCTCGTCCTCCATCACCGCGGCGGCAATCCGCGCCGCGGCGCCGAAGCCGACCACCCCGGCGGTGTTGACCGTGCCGGCGCGCAGGCCCCGTTCCTGCCCGCCGCCGTGGATCAGCGGTGCCAGCTGCGACCGGGCGTGCCGGCCGGCGATCAGCGCGCCGGTGCCCTTGGGCCCGTAGAGCTTGTGCGCGGACGCGACGGCGAGGTCGATGCCGGCGTCCGCGACCGAAACCGGCATCCGGCCCAGCGTCTGGGTGATGTCGGCGAGGTAGAACGCCCCCGCCCCGTGGGCGAGCTCGGCGATGGGCCGCGGGTCGTTCAGCGTC
>NZ_CDWWEW010000132.1:0-12371 GCF_977966315.1 Frankia sp. CeRuru1 | reverse complement strand
CCTGGCCGGTACGGAGCGGGGCGCCGCGATCGCGAGCATCTGACAGTAAAAGGTGAAGAAGTCGGCGGCGGACACCGACTCCCCCCCGGTCACGTGCAGCACCTCACCGGCGACCGCCGACCGGTCCGCACCGGCGACGGTGGTCACCGCCGTGACCACGTCGTCGACATGCACGGGGCTGAGCACACCCCGGCCGCCGTCGACGAGGACGAACCGCCCGGCCCGCATCAGCAGCACCGGCCAGAGGGTCCAGCGACCAGCCCGGGGACCGTAGGCGTCCCCGATCCGCAGGACGGTCGCGCCGAGTCCGTGCGCAGCGGCCGACCCGACCGCCTGTTCCGCGGCGGCCATGGCGTCGGCGCGGACGTCGCCAGTCAGCCCGATCGGCGTGGTCTCGTCCAGTGGTCGGCCGACGGCTCGCGCGGGCCCCCGCTCCCCGGTCCCGCCGGGGACCGGGCCACTCGTCCGGGCAAGCACGTCCACGCAGGAGAGATGGATGAAGCGGTCGACCCCGGCCCGACCCGCGGCGTCGAGCAACGCCGCCGTGGCGCCGAGGGTCACCCGCCGGATCTCGGCGTCGGGCACCCGTACCGGCGCTCCGGCTCGGCCGGGACGCACTGGGGTCAGTTCCGCGACGCCACCGGTCCCGATGGCGGCGGCATGGATCACCAGCTCCGTGCCGTAAAGGGCTTTCTCCCACCCACCGGGACGGCTGACGTCGGCCTGCCTGACACCCGGCGCGCGCCGGATGTCGATGGCGACAACGTCGTCACCGCGCCGCCGCAGCGCGTGGGCCAGCGCTCCGCCGAGGAAGCCGGCCGCGCCGGTGACCACCGCCCGAACCAAGGTCACTCCTCCTGCCAGGATCACCCTCGCCGACGGCGCTGCCGCGCGGCCCGCCAGCCCGTCCACCGGCTGGGTCCGCGGGCTTTACCACGCTCGTTGCCGTGCTCGCTGCCGTCGGCGACGATGACCCGACCCTACGGGATCGACTACTGATCAGGACCGGGACATCCCCGCGAGTCGGGAGGATCGAGGTCGGGTGCACCTCGCGGGATGCCACGGGCCGGTCGCGCCCGGCAAGTGGGCCGGGCCTCACGGCGTCCCGAAGTCCTGGGTCCAGTAGGTGCCGTACCTGCCGCCCGTCGCGTAGCCCACGCCGATCCGGGTCAACGAACAGGTGAGGATGTTCGATCGGTGGTCCGGGCTGTTCATCCATCCGCGCATCACCTCGGCCACGGTGCGCTGACCGGCGGCGATGTTCTCGGCGGCGATGGAGAAGGAGAAGCCGGCGGCGGCGATCCGGTCGAAGGGCGAGCGACTGTCCGGGCTGTCGTGGCCGAAATAGCCGGCCGTGGCCATGTCGACGCTGTGTGCCTGGGCCGCGGCGGCCAACCGTAAGTCGACGATCAACGGAGGGCAACCGGCCGCCCGGCGCTCGAGGTTGGTCGAGGTCACGACCTGACCGACCAGGCTCGTCCAGGAGGCCGGCAGGTACGGCGGGCGCGGGGAGATAACAGCCGGCGCCGGGGTCGACGCGGACGGAGCCGTCACCGGCGCGGCCAGGGCCAGAGCCGACGCCCGCGCAGCGGGCAGCTGATCCGGACCGGCCGGGCGAGCGGCGGGCGGCGGCTCGGCCCCGGGCCCGGTCGGCGCACCCCGATCCGCGATCCGACCCGCGATCGACGTGGGAGGGACCCCGGCCGTCACCCCGACCACGCCCCGACCCGGCTGCGCGCCGACGCGGCCGGCCACGTGGTCACCGTCACGCGGTCCCGAATGACCATCCGCGAGCAGCACGACCGCCAGAACCGCGGTCAAGGCCCCTGCCGCGGTGCAGAGGACGGGGCCGGCGCGACGCCGTTCCGCATGGTGCCGCCTGTGGTGTCGAAGCATCGAATCCTTCGGTGGTCGGACCCCCCGACCGCGTACCTGGATCGATCAAGGTTAGCCGGCCATAGCCAGAAATTGCCATAGGAAAGGGAATTGATCGTCCAATGTGATCTGGTCGTAACGTCGTGGAGACTACCGGTCCACGGATCTCCCGACGGGATCCGGCGCCGCGGGGCACTAACGGACAACATCCCTACGCTCCTCGCCCGACCCTCGGCGCTCCTCGCCCGACACGGACTACCGCGGCCCCTGGTCGGGGAGCCGGCCCGATCGCCGACGCAGCAGCTCACCGGCGATCCCGGCGATGACGGAGATGGCGATCACGACGAGCGCGATCCACACCGCCGCGTCCCGCAGCCCAGGAATGGCGGCCGCCGTATAGCCCAAAAGGATCAATCCGGTCCCCCAGACGAGCGCTCCGAGCATGACCGCGATCAGAAAGCGGGACCATGACATCGCCACGGCCCCGGCGAGTACCGGCGCGAACGTCCTCGCCCACGGCACGAAGCGGGCCGCGACCAGGGTGATCGGCCCGAACCGTCGGTAGAATTCCTCCGTACGGGCCAGCACCGTGGCGTACCTGCGCTCCAGGTACGGCCGGCCGAGGCGATGCCCGGTGTAGTAGCCCGCCACCGCCCCGGCGGTGGCCGCCGCCGCGACCCCGATCGAGAGGACCGCGACGGACACGTTCGACGCCGCGTCCGCCGCCATCAGCCCGGCCGCGAAGAGAATGGTGTCACCCGGAAGCCAGAACCCGATCAGGATCCCGCTCTCGACGAAGATGACCGCGAAGAGGACGACGTACAGCGTCATCCCGGACAGGCTGCCGACATCCACTCGACCAGTGTGCCGACCCTTGGTCGGCACCCGCCCCGCGCCCGGCGCGCGGACCGGCACCGCGTCGGCGACGTCAGCCGCATCCGACCCCGGGACGGGGCAAGGCGTCATACCCTTCGCCCATCAGGAGTCCACGGCGGGCTTCGGCCCGATCCGGCTGCCCTGCACCGCGGGTGCATGGCTGATCGGCGCCCCTACAGGTTCGTAAGGAGCCCCACCGATGCCCATCGCCACGCCAGACGTATATGCCGAGATGCTCGACCGGGCGAAGGCCCAGTCCTTCGCCTACCCCGCGATCAACGTGACCTCGTCGCAGTCCCTGAACGCCGCGCTGCGGGGCTTCACCGAAGCCGGCAGTGACGGCATCGTGCAGGTGTCCACCGGCGGTGCCGAGTACCTGTCCGGCTCGACGGTGAAGAACATGGTCCTCGGCGCAGAGGCACTGGCCGAGTTCGCCCACCATGTCGCGGAGGCGTATCCGGTCAACATCGCCCTGCACACCGACCACTGCCCGGCCGACAAGCTTGACACCTACATCCGTCCCCTGATCGCGATCTCGAAGGATCGGGTGGCCCAGGGGCGCGAGCCGCTCTTCCAGTCGCACATGTGGGACGGCTCGGCGGTCCCCCTTGAGGAGAACCTCAAGATCGCCGAGGAACTACTCGCGGATGCCGCCGCCGCGAAGATCGTTCTCGAGGTCGAGATCGGGGTCGTCGGCGGCGAGGAGGATGGCGTCGTCGGCGCGATCGACGAGAAGCTCTACACGACGCCGGAGGACATGTGGCGGACGGCCGAGGTGCTCGGCACCGGCGCGAAGGGGCGCTACCTGCTCGCCGCCACCTTCGGCAACGTGCACGGTGTGTACAAGCCCGGAAACGTCAAGCTACGCCCGACGATTCTGCACGAAGGACAGGAGTACGTCGCCAGGAAGCTCGGGCTGCCAGCCGGCGCGAAGCCGTTCAACCTCGTCTTTCACGGCGGTAGCGGGTCGGCTCTCACCGAAATCCGCGAGACGCTCGACTACGGGGTGGTCAAGATGAACGTGGACACGGACACCCAGTACGCATTCACCCGCCCCATCGTGGACCACGTGTTCAAAAACTATGACGGCGTTCTCAAGGTGGACGGTGAGGTCGGCGTGAAGAAGGCATACGACCCGCGTACCTACGGAAAGCTCGCGGAGAGCAGCATGGCGGCCCGCGTCGCCCAGGCGTGTGAGGACCTACGTTCCGCCGGCACCAGCCTCGGGCGGGCATAGTCCGGGCCAGGAGCGCACGCCGGCTGGCGGGATCGGTTCGTCGGATACCGTCCGGCCGGACCGCCGGCCGGCGGACAGGAGGCGGGCAGGAGGACAGATAGCCGCCGGCCGCGAAAACGGGCAACCGGGCAACCGCCGCCGCTCGTCCGAGGGCATTCTCCGGACCCCTCGACCCGACACTCTCCATCGTTTCCGGCGGACGGAACGACCGGCACGTGGCGGACATCCGACCCGCCCCGGTCCGATGCACGACCCGCCGATTTCCCGTACTATGCCGGCCCCCACGGTTCCCCGGTCGCTCCGACGGCTGGGGGACCACTGTTTACCGGGCGAGGGACCCCGCTCCTCGCGTAACGCCGCCTCCGCTGGCGACCAGCAGGTTTCGGCCACATTAGCGGACACGCACCGGGTCTTCGGTAACCGTTCACCTACCGCCCCGCCCCACGGAACCCCTTCGTCCACCGTGGCGGCCCGACAGGCAATTTTCACAATCGGTGTTCGATCGAATCCGCCGTGTGCAAAAATCACAACGCTGCAAGCTACCGCCCGATTTCCGTTGTTTTTCTCACAAAAACAGGCTTCAACGGACGAAGCGTAGTATCAGGCCGATCACTCGCGTCGATCTCGTAGCAGGGCCGTCACACCTTTGTTGACATGTCACACATCTGGCCTGATACGGGACTCTCCGCTCATCGTCGCCCATCGGCAAACAGGATGATCGGCCAAGCACAAATGCCTCCGCACGTCGTACCGCCAGGTTGATGAGCGGGCGCGCACGCGCGATACCAGGCCGTCGGTCCCTGCTCAAGCAGGCGCGCCGAGTGTGCTCTTTTTCACGCACCCTATTCAATGCTTGGCGACTCGCCGGGTGGCGTGGTTATGGTTTTCGCCGTGCCCGGCAACAACGCCGGGCATTCGTCGGGCGGCACGCCGAATCCTGCCCCCGGCCGACGATTTCTCGAACCGGGCGGCAGGAACGGGGGACCCATCTCCGAGTATCGAAAGGATTCGATGCTCTCGGGGTGAAGCCATGTGCGACGACCACACGGAAAGGTGTTTCCGGTGCGGCTTCCGTCTCCAGGGAATCCCTGGCACGGCCGGGCAGTTCCCAGCCCGAATCCGACAGCTCACCTCGCAGGCGTGGGGAAGGACCACAAGACATGTCCGACGCACGTATCAGTGGCCGACAATGCCGCGCCGGTACCCGCAGCCGGGCCCGGGCCCTCGTGGTCGCACCCGTACTCGCGGCAGCGGTGGGCGGCACCTTCGCGCTCAACCAGCCGGCCGGTGCGGCCACCACCTGGACGGGCCTGCGGCAGTGCGAGTCCGGCGGTGACTACACGATCAACACCGGCAACGCGTACTACGGCGCCTACCAGTTCTCCGCCAGCACCTGGCACGGCCTCGGCTACAGCGGTCTGCCGCACCAGGCTCCCCCGGCTGTCCAGGACGAGGCCGCACTCAAGCTCGCCCGGCGGTCCGGCTTCGGCCAGTGGCCGACCTGTGGCCGCGGGATGGGCGCCGACCAGCTCGCGGGCGGCTCGTCGAGCTCCTCGGGCCAGGCGTCGCGCACGGCGGAACGCAGTGAGCTGACGGTCAGCCCCATCTCCGTGAGCACCCCCGTATTCACCCGTAACCTGACGACCGCACTGGCCAGGCAGGTACGCGACGACGTGCGGGCCTGGCAGGCCCGCGTCAACCATCTGGGGTATCCGATCACGATCGACGGCCGTTACGGACCACGCTCCGCCGCAGTCGCCCGCGCCCTGCAGGCCGCCAAGGGACTCGCCGTCGACGGCATCGTCGGCCCGGCGACCTGGCGGGCCACCTTCAGCTGATCCTCTCTATCAGCTCTATCAGCTCTATCAGCTGATCCATTCACTCCGTCAGCTCCGTCAGCTCCGTCAGCTGATCTGTTCACTCCGCTCCCGCGACGGGGGACGACCGCCGCGGCAACCGGGCATCCCACCCCGGCGACACCGGTCAGGGGATCTCACCTCGACGACGGGCCGGCCCGACCGGCCTCCGGACGATCTCCGGTTGACGGCCCGTACGGGCTGGCCCGTGCAACCCACCACCAACATCACCCGGACCACACCCTGACCGGCCTCCGGCAGGGCCGCTCTTCGGCAGAGCCGATCTTCGGCAAGGCCGGCGAGGAACAGCAGGACCAGCGAGCCACCTGCGGAACCTGTACGGAAGTGGCACGATTCGCGCGATCCTCACTGGTTACTCCGGACCACCCCGGTTTGCGCTCCATGAGCGGTTCTCGCTAGAGTGCCGCTCACTCGCCTCGTCGGCGAGGCCGCCCGGACGGACGCCGAGTCCTGCCCCCGTGCGAGCGGCCGGAACGAACATCAACCGCAGCGGGCAGGAGTGGGGGACCCACATTTCGGGCGCCGCAAGCGGCGTCCTTGGGGTAAAGCCGGTGCATCCCGGTCCATGGTGGAGAGCGGTTCCTACTCGCCACCCGGGGTCGGATCCTCCGGCCGGGCCATCCCAGCCCGCACCCGACAGCTCACCCCGCAGGCGACGGGATTGGACTAACATGCCCTCTGGGCGTCGTGGCGGCAGACATCGAGCACCGCAGGCCCCATCGCCCGCCGGTCGCATCCTGCGCACCACCGGCGCGGTCACGGCCATCGTCGGCAGCGGCCTCGCGGTCACCGCGGCTCCGGCGGGCGCGGCCACCGCCGATGACTTCGCCAAGCTCCGCCAGTGCGAGTCCGGCGGCAACTACGCGATCAACACCGGCAACGGCTTCTCCGGTGCCTACCAGTTCGACGACCGGACCTGGCACGGGCTCGGGTACTCCGGCCGGCCGTACCAGGCGTCGCCCGCCACGCAGGACGAGGCGGCCGCGAAGCTCTACAACCAGCGGGGCTGGCAGCCATGGCCGTCCTGCTCGGTCAAGATGGGCCTGACCAACAACGGCCCGGCCAGTGTCCCGGGCGGCTCTGGCGACGTCATCCAGCAGGCCATCACCCCGGTGGAACCCCCCATGACGCTGGACCGGGCTCGCCGGGAGATGGGGGACGGCTCGTTCAGGGGCACGGTCCTCGACGCGTCCCTCAGCGACGACGTCCGCCCGGAGGCCTTCGTCTGGCAGGACAGAATGCGCCAGAAGGGCTTCGTACTCACCGTCGACGGCAAGTTCGGACCGCAGTCGCAGGGCATCGCCGCGCTGTACTCGTACCTCACCCGGGTGAACGACGGTCAACCCGGGGTCGTCGGCCAGAATCTGTGGAACGTCAGCGTCAGGGCCTGACCGACCCGGTCACCGTGCGCGCAGGGCGGGCGCGTCCGGGGTGACCTCCATGACGTGTGCGGCCAGTCGTCGGGCAGGATGCACTCATGACGACGCCGTCCGCCTCGGGAAAACCCAACCTGCTCTCCGGTCCGCCGCCGACGCTCCTGCCCTCCGACGCGGCCGCGACCGAGGCGCTGGCCGCCGGTGATCCGCCGGATGCCGTCGCCGCCCGGCTGCCCGCGTTCAGCGCGCCCTGGGCCGCGCTCGCCGAGCTCGCGCTCACCGGCGGACGACCCGTCGAGGCCTATGCCTACGCCCGCACGGGCTATCACCGCGGCCTCGACGCCCTGCGCCGCTCGGGCTGGAAGGGCAACGGGCCGATCCCCTGGTCACACGAACCCAACCGCGGGTTCCTGCGTTCACTCGCCGCTCTCGTCCGGGCGGCCGCGGCCATCGGGGAGGCCGAGGAGGCCACCCGCTGCCGGACGTTCCTGACTGACAGCGATCCCGTCGCCGCCAGTGAGCTCGGCTTCACCTGACAGTGAGTTCATCAGGCCGCGTCGGTGGTGGAGGCCAGCGAGGACGCCGCAGCCGGCCCCACGGCCCCGCCATCCCTAGTAACCTCGCCCGGTGCCTGCTCTTGTCCTCATCGGTGCCCAGTGGGGCGACGAGGGAAAAGGAAAGGCGACCGACCTCTTGGGCGGCGCCGTCGATTACGTCGTCCGGTACCAGGGTGGCAACAACGCCGGCCACACCGTGGTCATCGGGGCGGAGAGCTACGCGCTCCACCTGATTCCCAGTGGCATGCTGCGAGCCGACTGCGTTCCCGTGATCGGCAACGGGGTCGTCATCGACCCGGGCGTGCTGCTGGCCGAGATGGACGGGCTCACCGCCCGCGGCATCGACGTCTCCCGGCTCCTGATCAGCGCGAACGCCCACCTGATCATGCCCCATCACCGGGCGCTGGACCGGGTCATCGAGCGCTACCTGGGCAAGGCGCGGATCGGTACCACCGGTCGCGGCATCGGTCCCACCTACGGCGACAAGGTTGCCCGTACGGGCATCAGAGTGCAGGATCTCCTCGACCCGGGCATCTTCCACAAGAAGCTCGAACTGGTGCTACGGGAGAAGAACCAGGTCCTGGCCAAGGTCTACAACCGGCGCCGGATCGAGCTAGACGAGGTGGTCGAGGAGTACGCCGACTACGCGAAACGCCTCCAACCCCACATCGCCGACACCGGCCTGATTCTCGACCGGGCGCTGCGCGCGGGCAAGGTCGTGCTGCTCGAAGGCTCCCAGGGCACTCTCCTCGACGTCGATCACGGCACCTACCCGTTCGTCACGTCATCGAACCCGACCGCCGGCTACGCGGCCACCGGCGCCGGCATCGGCCCGACGAGGATCAGTCGGGTGATCGGCATCATCAAGGCCTACACGACCCGGGTCGGCGCCGGCCCCTTCCCCACTGAACTGGACGACAAGGTCGGAGAGGAGCTGCGCCGCATCGGCGGGGAGTTCGGCGTGACAACCGGCCGGGCACGGCGCACCGGCTGGTTTGACGCCGTAATCGCCCGCTACGCGGTGCGGGTCAACGGCCTGACCGACCTTTTCCTCACCAAGCTGGACGTCCTGTCGGGCTTCGACCGGGTGCCCATCTGCGTCGGCTACGACATCGGCGGCGAACGGGTCGACGAGATGCCCATGACCCAGACCGAGTTCCACCACGCCAAGCCGATCTACACCGACCTGCCCGGCTGGCACGAGGACATCTCCGGCGTCCGGTCGTTCGCCGACCTGCCCGGCACCGCGAAGGACTACATCAGGGCGTTGGAGGAGTTCTCCGGCGCCCCGGTGTCGGCGGTCGGCGTCGGTCCCGGGCGGGACCAGACGCTCGTCATCAATGACCTGGTCTGAACAGACTGGTCCGAAAAGACCTGGTCTGATCCCGCCCGGCGCGGGCCAAGATCCGGTCGGTTCCGGTTGCAGCCGGAAGCATTACCATCGACGCTTGGGCGGTCACGCAAAGCAATGACGTCCGGGGGTGGTGGCGGTGGCCGTTGTCAGGTCCCGGCCGTCGGATGACGACCCTTCCATCCCCGGGCGGACACCGCTGTCGCGGCCGGAACCGGCCGAAGCCCCGCAACCGGCCCGTTGGCCACCGGCCGTGAGACGCGGTTACCTACACCCGACCGACTCCGACGCCTGGCCGGTCGGGTTCTCCCCCACCGGCGAGGCTCTGCCGCAGACACTGACCGACGTGCTGCTGCGGGGCAGCCACGCCATCCGGAGCTCGAAGCGGGCCGAGGCACAGCGGCTCGAACGCGCCGCGGCCGTCGCCAGTCACGTCGACGCCCAGATCCGTGACTTCCTGGACTTCTGCGCGGCCGAACACCTGGTACCACCGGTCACGGTGCGGGCGGCCCGCACCGCGCCGCACCGCGCGCCGGCGCGGTACCGCGCCGGCCGGCCGCTGCCCGCGCTGGACCTGAGCGAGGGCGGGGCGACACGGGCGGCCACGGACCCGGCAGCCCGGGCAGATCGGGCGGACCCCGGCGAGACGGCCGTCGACCCCGGTCGCCGCCGGCGTTGGCCGGGACGGCGGGAACGGCTGCAGGCGTGGCCGCTGCTGTACTGGCGCTGCGAGAACTTCCCGGCCGCAGGGCGGTCGCTGCACCTGTTCGTCGAACCGGGTGGGCGCGCCTTCGAGGGCCGCGACGATCCCGCCCCGCTGACCGTGCTCGGCCGGGAGGTCCGGGTCTGGCCGGTCGACGCCGCCGCCATCGTCGCGGGCATGGCCGAGGTGGACGCACGCCGCTGCGCGCTGCACCTGGTGCACGGCATGGCCCACCTGCTCTGGCGGTCGGGCGTCGGGCTGTAGCCGCTCAGCGCGGATCGTCCCGGGTGACCGGCCGGGAGTCACCGGCACCGACCGGGCACGACGCGCACGATGATCAGCACACCCGCTACTGTGGAACTGTGACCCGACCGAACTGCGACGACGCGATGCCCCAGGCGGGGTTCGCCGGTTCGCGACGGCACCCGCGCCCGGTCCGGATCTCCGTCCCGGCGCCGGGCGCCGGGGACAACCGGTGACGGCCGCCACCGACCCCCACGTCCCCCGCGCACGGCCGTGGCGGCGACGCGGCCCGGTCCGCCGGCATTACCGGGAATCCGCCGCCGCGCACCGGGCCGCTGCTTGCGTCGCGAGGTGAACTGATGAAGGTTCTTGTTGTCGGCTCCGGCGGCCGTGAACACGCGCTGTGCCGGGCGCTCGCCCGCGATCCCCGGGTCGGCTCGCTGATCTGCGCGCCCGGAAACGCCGGGACCGCCGAGCTCGCCGAGCCCCGCCCGCTCGCCGTCGCCGACCCGGACGCCGTCGCCGACCTTGCTGAGGCGGTCGGCGCGGACCTCACCGTCATCGGTCCGGAGATGCCGTTGGTAGCCGGGGCCGCCGACGAGCTACGCGCCCGCGGCCTCGCGGTCTTCGGCCCGAGCGCGGCCGCGGCCCGGCTGGAGGGCAGCAAGGCGTTCGCCAAGGAGGTCATGCGCGCCGCCGGGGTGCCCACGGCGGCCTCTCGCGACCACGCCGAGATCGAGCCCGCCCTGGCCGACCTGGACGTCTTCGGCCCGCCGTACGTGGTGAAGTACGACGGGCTCGCCGCCGGCAAGGGCGTCACGGTGACCGAGGATCGCGACGCGGCCGTCGCCGCGGTCCGCGCGAGCCTGCGCGGACCGGACGACCGGGTTGTCCTCGAGGAGTACCTCGACGGGCCCGAGGTCTCCCTGTTCGCCGTGGTGACCGAGTCCGGCGCGGTCCTCCCGCTGCTGCCGGCGCAGGACCACAAACGGGTCGGCGACGGCGACACCGGCCCGAACACCGGGGGGATGGGCGCGTACACCCCGCTGCCCTGGGCCTCGCACGGCCTGCCAGCGGAGATCGTCGCCACGGTGATCCGGCCGACAGTGGCCGAGATGGCCCGGCGCGGCACCCCGTTCACCGGCCTGCTCTACGCCGGGCTCGCGCTGACCACCCGCGGCCCGCGGGTGGTGGAGTTCAACGTGCGCTTCGGTGACCCCGAGGTGCAGGCCATCCTCGCCCTGCTCACGACGCCGTTGACGGACGTGCTCTCCGGCCGGCGGGCACCGGTGTGGCGCTCCGGCGCGGCGATCAGCGTCGTTGTCGCCGCGCACGGCTATCCGGCGGCACCCAGGCTCGGCGACCCGATCCGCGGGCTCGCCGCCGCCGGTGCACTGGCCGGCGTCGACGTCCTGCACGCCGGTACCCGGAGGGAGCCGGATGGCCGGGTCGTCTCGGCCGGCGGCCGTGTGCTGTCCGTTACGGCCATCGGCTCCAACCTGGAGTCCGCGCGAGGATCGGCCTACGAGGCTGTCAGTCGCATCTCGCTGCCCGGCGCCCATTACCGCACCGACATCGGAGATCCGTCCCGGATGCGCCACGCGGCCGACGTCCGTCGAGCGGACGTCGCGTCCGGCGAGGATCCCGCAGGACATAGAAAGAAAAAGAAGGAGTAGACCGTGTCGCAGAGCACCCCCGGGCCAGGCCATCCCCAGGTGGCGATCGTCTTCGGATCACCGTCGGACACCCAGACCATGAGCAAGGCCGGCGCCACCCTGGAACGCTTCGGTGTGCCCTACGAGCAGGTGTCGCTGTCGGCGCACCGCGCGCCGCGCACCCTCGCCGACTACGTGGGTCAGCTGCGGGCCCGCGACATCTCGGTGGTCATCGCCGGGGCAGGCCTGGCCGCTGCGCTGCCCGGCACCATCGCGGCCCTCACCACGCTGCCGGTAATCGGCGTGCCGATCTCCGGCGGGGCGCTGGACGGCATGGACTCGCTGCTCGCCATCGTGCAGATGCCGCCGGGCGTCCCGGTCGCGACCGTGGGCCTGAACAACTCGACGAACGCGGCGATCCTGGCGATCCAGATCCTGGCGCTGGCCGATCCCGATCTGGGGCTGAAGCTGGCCGCGTTCAAGGACGAGTTCGAGCAGGCCGCGGCGGACGGGCTGAGCGCGGCGGCCGCGGCCGGCAGCCAGTCATGATCGGCCGTTACACCCTGGCGGAGATGGGCCGGGTGTGGTCGGAGGCGCACAAGTACGAGCTGTGGGGTCGCG
>NZ_CDWWEW010000131.1:0-12521 GCF_977966315.1 Frankia sp. CeRuru1 | reverse complement strand
GCCCTATCGGCCGGGGCGACCCTCGTCACCGAACTCGAAAAGCTCGGCTACACCGTCACCATCGAACCCGCAGCCTGACCCCAGACCCCCAGGATCAGCATTCCGCACGCGCGGACCAACCGGCACCGGGTCCCCGCGTGATCCCGCATGCCCTGACCCAGCCCCTCCGTGGTCCGGTAATTTACTCCTCAGCCGGTTGATGCCGTACTCCACGGCGTGGCACCACCTACCGGCTGCGCTCGGCCCGGGGCGTGGTCAGCTTCGCCGGCCAGCACAGCCGGGAGTGGCCGCCGGCGCTGGTCGCCGTCCGGGCCAGCTGGTACTGGACGCCGGTGAGCTGTTCGGAGATGTGCCACGGCTGGCGGGCGGTGGCGGTGTCGTGAAAGGCGCGCTCCCGCCGGCGCGGGATGGGTTCTCCGCGCAGCTGCAGTGGTCCGTCGGGCACGATGTAGCTTCCGCCTGGCAGGTCCGGCATGGTCGCGGCATACAACGACGTCTTGGCACCCTCCGGAGTGGGGCGGAAAGCGAGGCGTACCAGGCGAAATAGAGGTTGGCACGCTTGGACTGGAGATAGGCGGACACACTGCGGTAACGGCGCTCGGCGTTGAGATTCTCCAGGTCGAGCCGTGCAAACCGCTGACCTTCGCTGCTGACGGTGACGACCCGCGGGTCCGGCGCGGCGAGCAGCCAGGGCATCAGCAGGCCGGTGAGCGCGAAGGTGCCGAGGTGGTTGATGCCGAACTGTGACTCGAAGCCGTCCGCGGTGTGCGAGCGCGGGATCATCGCCACACCTGCGTTGTTGATGAGCAGGTCCAGCCGGTCGTGATCCCAGGTGGCGGCGAAGATGCGGATGGACGCCAGGTCAGCCAGATCGAGCCGGCGCACCTCGGCGCGGGCCCCGGGTACCTCGGCGCGCAGCCGCTCCCGGACCTCCAGCCCGCGTTCACGGCTGCGGCACGCGAGGACGACCCGTGCGCCGTGGCGGGCGAGCTCCCGGGCGGTCACGTACCCGATGCCGCTGTTGGCGCCGGTCACCACGGCCAGACGCCCGGACTGGTCGGGCAGTGCTGACGGTGTCCATGCCACGAGCGGGCCCTGCCCGCGTGCCGGTCGTGCTACTCGGAGGCCGGTTCGAGGATTGCAGGCCACAGCGTTCCTTTCCCAGTCGGCAGGGGTCTCTCGGCCTGCGGGCAGCGGAGGTCTGCTGCCCACAGCAGCTGGCAACAGTCCCCATGATCGCAACTAAAAGTTGCGCTACGGTCCAGCATGCACAAGGGCCGAACTCATTGCAACCAGGAGTTGCGATGAGTTCGGGATCACGCTCCACCTGTGCCGTGCCTACCGGCGGGCATAAGCGGAATGTCCAGGTGTCGGCACATGCCGCGACGCTGGCGAGCTCCTGCCTAAAGGGGTGAGCCACATGCGTCTGGCCGACTGGCATCGTGCGCGCCAGCCGGCCAGGCGGAGAGCCCGGTAGGGCCCCGGTTGGGCCAGGATTGGCCCGGTTCTCGGTGTTCTCTTCGATCTGCGGGGCCTGCGCTCAGGGCCGCGCGGTGCCCCGTCCCTCAGCTGGCTCCGGGGCACGGTCGACGCCGGGCCCCAAAGCGTCCGCGCCGTGGTGCGCGGGCCGGCCGCCGGGCATCCCGACCAGCGCGGAGACGGCCGCCACGAATGACACCGCGGCGGCGACGATGATCGCGATGTCCATCCAGCGGGCCGATCGGCAGGCCGAGACTCACCCCCGCCGACCAGATCGCCAGCGCGCGGGCACGCTCCGCGGGCGCGAAGAGGACCGACAGCATTGACAGCGAGACCGGCATGATGATCGCCGCGCCGACGCCCATGACCGCGCGTGCCGCGATGAGCTGACCGGCACTGTCTGCGACCGTCGCGCCCGCGGAGGCGAGCCCGAACAGGACCAGGCCGGCGAGCAGCACTCTGCGACGGCCGAGCCGGTCGGCGACGACGCCGAAGAAGAGCATCAAGCCGGCGAACACCAGCAGATAGGCGTTGAAGATCCACTGGAGCTGGCTGTTCGTGGTGCGCAGCGACTCCGCCAGTTCGGGAAGAGCCACGTACAGGACAGTAGTGTCCAGCCCGATCACCAGCAGGCAGACGACCAGCGCGGCCAGCGCCCACCACCGCCGTTGATCCGTCCATATCGCTGTCGTGGACATGGGGATTACCTCATTCCTGTTCGGGGAGACGACGTCGAAACTCAGGGCGCCCCGGATTGGCCGGCTGCGCTCGTGGATCGGTGCCAGACCACGTCACCGCGTCCGCGGCCGGGCGGCTCCTCCGCCTTCGCGCACTCCGCAGCGAAGAGGTCGACCAGTACGTGGAAGCGATAGAGGCAGGCGTCCACCTTTTCCATCAGGTGATCCCGGACCAGCACGCCGAGGGTTCTTCGCGCCTCGTCGTGGGAGGTGCCTGCTATGGCTGCCACGGCGGGAACGGTGAACTCCCGCCGTGGTAGCCGGCCAAGCAGCCGAAAAATGCGGGCGGCCTCGGCCGGTAGGGCTCGGTACGACGTCGAAAGAACACATCGCAGGTTGGTCGCGGCGTCGCCAGCCACAGTGAAGTGGTCGAGCTTCTCGCTGCGAGACCCGTAACTGGTCAGAAAACCGGAGACAGATATCCTCGGATCCTCGACGAGAGATTCCGCTGCGATGCGCAACGCCAGCGGAAGATGCCCGCAGTGCTGGGCGAGGCGGGCGGCGGCGCCCTGGTCCTCACGCAGCCGGTCATCGTTGACGAGAAACGAGAGCAACTGGACGGACTCGGCCGGCGACAGATGCGACAGCTTGATTCTGATCGCTCCGTCGATGACGACAAGGATGGGGCTGGACTCGGCCTGCGGGCGGTCCGGCGCGAGGATGCCCCGCAGCCGCTCCCGCTCGTCGGCGCGGCCGACGAAGCCTCGTACCCTGGGCGGGAGCTGCACCGCCAGAGACACCGGTGCCACCGATACCTCCGGTGCCACCGATACCACCACCGGCGACGCCGTCACCGCGGACAGCGCCTTTGGGTCGCTGGGTGCCAGGCTCTCCGCCGGCGGTGAACCGGCGGCGCGGGCCAGGCCCTCCGGCCGCACCGGTAAAGCGCGAGCATGAGCAGCCAGTGCAGCTTCTCGCACAGCGGCTCCCTGGCCACCCACTCGGACAGCGTCGGGATCATCGTTGCGTCCTGGCCGACGGCCAGCATGGCGTCGGCCCATTCCGCCAGGACGCCGAGCCGCTTTCCCTGCAGGCGGGCGCGTTCGTCCTCCGCAAAGGGTTCCGGGATCTTCGCGAAAGCCTCTCCCTGCCAGAGGTCCAGGGCGGTGCCGAAAGCCTCGGCGGCTGGCCGGTCGCCTCGGGCAACCAGCCAGCGGGCTTCCGTCGCACGCTTGTCGAACAGGCCGATATCAAGCTCCTCCGCGCCGATCACGAGCGCGTAGCCGCCTGCCGTCGATACAATGACGCTTCCGGACTCCCGGCACCTGCGGCCGGGTTCGAGGGTGCGTCGGAGCCCGGCGACATAGGTATGCACGCAATTACTTGCGGAGGACGGTGCGGCGTTCCCCCAGACCGCGTCGATGATTTCGTCGACCATCAGCACGCTTGTTCTTCTGCTGGCGAGCAGCACGAGCACAGCTCGCTGTTTCGGTGGTCCCAGTCGCAGCTCCCGGCCGTTGTGCCATCCCCGCACCGCACCCAGCATTTCCAGTCGGATGTTCGACACCCCGGATCTTGACATAGTCGACACCTTCACGATGCTGCCCGCGACTTATTCTGTTTGTCGGCTTGAGTCATGTACTAAACACGTCGGAACATGCCGATTCCGCTATGACGACCGGCGGTACGCCGGGGTGCTGAGGACGGGTGTCCGGCGGGCCATCAGCCTGCGGACCAGGCCTCACTGTGCCGCCACAGGAGCCGGCCCAGTTCCTGCGTCGCGACCGGGCTCTGCGGCCGCTCCCGGCAGTTCTCGTAGTACTGGCCGCTGCGTTCGGCGAGCTCGGCCGCGGTGGCGCAGCAGACCGGAGTGCGGGCCCCGTCGCGGGTGGACAGCATGGACCGCGTGACAAGCGATCGGATGGGCCAGGGCAGCACCCGCCAGATGTCCGACGCCACGACTCCGGGGTGCAGGGCGTAGGTGGTGACCCCCCGGCCGGTGATCCGCCTAGCCAGCTCCTGGGCGAACAGGACGTTGCAGAGCTTGGAGACGGCGTACTCCCGGGAACCGGTCAGCGTCCTCGTCGGGCGGCGTAGCGCGGGGAAGTCGATGCCGCGCGCGTTGAGATGACTCGCGCTGGACAGGACGACCACGCGCGCGGGCGCGCTGCTCGTCAGCCGGTCGAGAAGTGCCTGGGTCAGCAGGAAGTGACCGAGGTGGTTGACGCCGAAGGCCATCTCGAAGCCATCCTGGGTGACGCCCCGGCGCCCGGCGACCCCTGCGTTGAGGATCAGGCCGTGCAACGGTTCATCGAGGCGGAGAAACAGCTCGGCGCAGTGCCGTACGGAGTCGAGGTGCCCCAGGTCCAGGGGGAGGCACGCCACAGTGGCGTTGCCGGTGGTCCGGGCGATGTCCGCGGCGGCGGCCCGGCCCCGCTGCGTCGAGCGGCAGGCGAGCACCACGCGGCCACCGCGATCGGCGAGCGCCCGTGCGGTCTCGAGACCGATGCCGGTGTTCGCGCCGGTAATGAGGTACGTGCGGCCCCCGAGATCCTTCTTGCCGTTGATCGCTTCTTCCAAGGGGCTCTCCCCGCGTCGATGGACTGGCGAGCCTCGCCTCGCCGTGACCGAGCGGCGGGCCGGTTTCTCTGCAACATCATGTTGCGATAGCGTCATCATTGCACTTGAAGTGCCTACAACGCAACAAGGAGTTGCTTTGGCTCTCGCTCCCGACGGTCACGCTCGCGACAGTCATGCCGCACAGAACGGGCGGAACGGGCGGAAGCGGATCGGGCAGAACGGTCCGGACGAGCCGGATGAGCGGGACACCCCGCGTCCAGTCGGCCGCGGCCAGAAGCTGCGCGCCGCCGTGCTCGCGGCGACCGTGGCCGAGCTGACCGAACGAGGGTACGGCGAGCTCTCGGTAGAAAACGTCGCGGCCCGGGCCGGTGTGCACAAGACGTCCATCTACCGTCGCTGGGGAGACCGGGAGAGCCTGGTTGTCGACGCGCTCACCGAGCATGTCGCCGCCGACCTGCTGATTCCCGACACCCAGTCGATCGCGACCGACCTGCGCGAGCTCGCCCGCGCCCTGGTCGCGCTGCTGACCACGCCCACCGGTCAGGCAATCCTCGCGGCGATGCTCTCGGAGACGGTGCGGATCCCGAGGCTCGCGCAAGCCCGCCGCGCCGTGTTCGACGACCGGCTGCGGCGCGCCGAGCCGGTCGTGGTCCACGCGATCGAGCGCGGCGAACTCCCGGCCGGCACCGACCCGACCGAACTGCTCAAGGCGCTGGCCGCGCCGATCTACTTCAAGCTTGTGGTCCTCGGTGAACCGGTCGACACCGCGGGCGCCGACAGCGCCGCCGCGGCGACGCTCGCGGCCGCCGTGGCCGGCGTGTTCTGCCCGGTGCGGGTGCCCCCGCCGACGCCGTCCGCCAATCGTGCGGAATAACCGATCCTGGCCGGGCGGCATAATCCACTCCACGTGAGTAGCGTCACTTTCCAGACTCCTCGACGGGGTTGACAGTCGGACATTCTGCTGTAGTCGGTGGGTGTCCCGCTGGCCGCCTACGACAGGGTGCTTGCGCTGTAGCCAGCTATCCTGGCTGGTACCCGGTACGTCGGGTTGCCCGCCTCGTAGCGCACCTTCCGAAGATCCCAGGCGAAGGTCTCCAGTGGCCCCGCGGCTGGATCCAGAGGTCGCTCCTGACGTGCCACACCACCTCCTCGTTCCACAAGATCCAAGGGCACTCGTCAGTCCGGACGCGCGCCGGCAGGCCGCGGTACGGCGCGCGGAAACGGACACACCGGACGTGTTCAACAGTAGCCGCCCTGTCACGCAGAGGATGTCCCGTGAGTGAATCGAGCGGGTACCCCGTCCTCACACTGCGGGCCAGGAGCCGCATGGGACGGCATCCACCTACAAGGACGCAGGGAGCAACCCAACTGTGACAGGATCGTCACCCCAGGCAGAAAAACGGCCCGGCCGGACCGCCAACACCGGAAAGGCCGACGCTCCAGAGGGCAGAGCTGCTGGCAGCTGCTGACAGGACGCTACCGTTTCCCCGCATGGGGGCGAGAAGCGCGAGCCCCGGTGGAGGCGGGCGCATAGGATCTTCACGTGGAGAACGTGGAGCTTTCCCCGCTTCCGGCCGCCGGAGGACGGCTGGCCGGCGGGACGGGAGCCGGCGGTGAGTGACAAGCACGAGGTGACGCTGTCCGCCTCGGCCGAGCGGGACCTGTCGAAGCTGGCCGAGCTCACCCGCGGCGAGGTCCGCCGGTTCCTCGACGGTGCCCTGCGCGACGATCCGCGCAAGGCCGGCACTCCGATCCCCGGCGAGCAGGTCGGCATGCACGAGGCCAGCGGGCGGACCTGGCGGATCCTCTACCGGATCGACGCCAACACCTGTTCTGTGCGCGTCATGGTCGTCGCGCCGCGAGGAGCCCGCTCCCGGGTCGTGCCGACGATCGGCAACGCCCGCCCCGCCACCGGATGGCGCCGCGTCTGAACCTGTGGGAGCGGAGGCGGTCAGCGGTCACGAGGCTCGTACGGTCACGAGACTCGTACGGTCACGAGACTCGTACGGTCAGTCAGGTAACGTTGACGCCGAAGTCCAGGGCGATCCCGCGCAACCCGGAGGCGTATCCCTGGCCGACGGCGCGGAACTTCCACTCCCCACCGTAGCGGTACAGCTCGCCGAAGATCATCGCCGTCTCCGTGGAGGCATCCTCGGTGAGGTCGTAACGGGCCACCTCCGCGCCGTTCGTCGCGTCCGTCACCCGGATGAACGCGTTACGGATCTGGCCGAAGGCCTGCCGACGCGAGTCGGCATCGTAGATGGACACGGTGAACACGACCTTCGCCGCCTGCGGGGTCAGCGTCCGCAGGTCGACGTTGATCTGCTCGTCGTCACCGCCGCCGCCACCGACCAGGTTGTCACCCAGGTGCTTCACCGCACCGTCCGGACTCACCAGATTGTTGAAGAACACGAAATAGCCGTCGGAGAGGACCCGGCCGGCGTCATTCACAATGATCGCGCTGGCGTCGAGGTCGTAGGCGGCACCGGTGGTCTGCCGCACCTGCCACCCCAGGCCCACCGTCACCGCAGTGAGGTTGGGGACGACCTTGCTCAGCGAGACATTGCCGCCCTTGGACAGCGACACGGAGGTCATATCCTCACCCTAGTACCAATGGTCCCCGCCCTGCCGACCGGCGGGCCCTACGGCTCGATCAGGCGCCACCGGTCTGGTGTTCCCGGCTCGGAACGCGCCGCGCCGGTTGCCTCCAGCGTCGCGAGATACGACATCGTGTCCATCACGGCGTTCTGCAGCGCCACCCCCCGCAGGTTCCGGAACGGCCGATGCCAGGTCACGTACCCGGCGACGTCCCAGACCCGCGAGGCACCCGCGCGCAGTCCCTCGACGACCTCGGACAGCCGGCCGGCGTGATGCGCGTCGAGCTCCGCGAGCCGGCGCTCCAGCCCGGTGAACCGGTGCTCGTGCGCCGGCAGCACCTCCTCGGCCGGCAGGCCCCGCAGCCGGGCCAGCGAGCGCAGGTAGTCGCCCAGCGGATCAGGAGCAGCCTCCTCCGGCGCGGGTACCCCGACCGCCGTCGAGGGCAGGACGTGGTCCCCGGAGAACAGCAGCCGGTTGGTCGGCTCCCAGAAGCAGAGGTGTCCCGGCGAATGGCCCGGTGTCCACAGTGCGGTGAGATCCCAGCCCGGGATGTCCGGCCGGTCGCCGTCCTCGATGAGGATGTCGGGTCGCGGCAGGCCCCGGGCCGGCTGCTGGTAGCCCGCCAGCAGGCGCTCGGTCATCTCGGCGGGCGCCCCGGCCCGGGTCATCAGCTCGGAGATCCGGTCAGCATAACCATGTTCGAAGTGCCGGAGCATCGCCTCGTCCAGGGGATGCAACGAGACCCACGCCCCGGATGCTTCCCGGATCCGGTTCGCCAGGCCGTAGTGGTCCAGGTGCGCATGGGTCACCACGACGCCCTGCACGTCGGCCACCGACATCCTGATCATCGCCAGTCCGGCCTGCAACGCGTCGAACGCCTCGTCGAAGTCCCAGCCGGCGTCCATCAGGAACGGGCCCGTGGAAGTCTCGAAGACGTACACGAACACGTGCGCCGGTTTGGCCCAGGGCAGCGGGACGGGGATACTCCACAATCCCGGACGCACCTGCTCGACCGGCGGCAGGGGTCGACGCCACCGCGCGGCACCGTCCCGGCCGGCCCGCTCCACGGCCGGCTTCACGGCCGGCTGCGGCCCGGTCTGACGCGGCACACCGACATCCCCGAGAGCAGCGTCCACGACCTCACCCACCCGTTTTCTCCGGCGCCCGGCGGCGCGTGCATCGCGTACCGCGGCGCCCCGGGTCTGCAACACCCGTCTTTGGATGATGCCCGTCTTTGGATGATGCCGCGCCCCTGATCGTTCCCCATCCGCGACGAATGGTCGTCGCGGTGATGCCTTCACCACCCGACAAAACCTTGGCGCGTCCTGGCCAATCTGTCATGCTATACCGTGCCGTCCGGTACCCCCCGAACCGGGCGGCACCATACTTTCCCACCGCCACCGCCGCCGCCACCACCGCGCCGATCAGGAGGGGCAGGGCAGAACGGTGAGGGATCCCGGTGCCCGGGAGTGCCGCCCGTCGAGATCGGTCACCGTAGCCGTGTAGGTGATCGCCCCGGCCGCACGGGCCGGGCCCACCGGGCCGGACCACGTCGACCGGTTACCCGTCGCCCGGTCAAGGACCAGCGAGACACTCGCCCTGCCTCCGTCGGGGAGGCTCACCACGAGCTCCACGGCGAAGATGCCGGTCGCGTCAACGACGGACACCGTCACCGTGGACACCGCTGCCGGGGACGCGGTCGCCGGGGACGCGGTCGCCGGGGACGCGGTCGACCTGGCGGCCGGCGCGCAGCCGGACGGGTACAGCGTCGTCGGCGCCGCAACCATCGATACCACCTGTGGCGAGCCGTCGACCCTGGCGGTGACCCGCACGTCGCCCCCGCCGCCCCCCTCGCGGGGCCTGATCGGAACGGTCACGTCGATCGGTCCGGACGGTGCCGCCGCCCGGTCAAGAGTGATCACCAGGGGGACGACGGCCCCCGGATCGATCCGCGACCGGCCGGGCATCACGGTGAGCCAGGACGGGCTGGCGCCGATCACGACGTCGACCGGCGCCGTGCCCTCGCCACGCAGGTCAAGCCGCCAGACGGAGTCGACGTCACCCAGGTCGGCCCTGGTCGAGCTCAGGCCGAGGGCCGGGCCGGAGGGCCGCGGAGCGACCGGGACGGCCGGTGACCCAGGCTGCGGTCCGGTCCGCGGTCTCGCGGCGGTCGGGGCGACCCGCGGCGGAACCGACCCGATGCCGGCGCTCGGGGAGGCCACGGGCGCGGTGGGAAAGGCTGGACCGGCACCCGGCCGAGCAGTGACCGGGGCTGCCGTCACGTCCGCCGGCCCGTCCTCGTCACCGGGCACGGGTGCCGGCGGTGCGACCGGCGCACCCGGCCTGCCTCCGGAGGAACCCGCACGATGGTCGCCGGCCATCCGCCCACGCACAACCACCAGACCCGCAACGATGACGACCAACGCAACCACTACAGCAATGATGCGTCCCCACCGGATCGGCAGGATCCGACCTGAACGCCCCCAGGGAGAACGGTGACGTCCCGGCGATCCCGGGCCCCCCGCACCATCATGCGTCATCATGACGAGATTAAGCCGACGGATTCTCGCGAGGGGACCAATTCGCTCGTTTCCGTCACGAAGTACGCTGAGATCTCTCTCGACCCTCGGGCCGAGGCGGGATGCCCCGATTCTCCCCGTTACCCCCGTTGTCGCCGTTGTCGCCGTTGTCGCCGTTACTCCCGTTGTCGCCGGTCTCCCTGCTCTCCCCGGTCCGCCGGCTGCGGGGCCGGCCGGGCGGCCCGCCCCGCAGCCGGCGCCCCCACCAGACCCACCATGCCAACGTCTGGGTCACCAGCGCGAAGCCGAACAGCAGATCCTCGACCGGAGCGTGTGCGATCCGCGGGCCGAGGATCCGGCGGGGGTCGTAGACGACGACGCCGAACCCGGTGAGGATCCCGTTGGAGATCAACTGGAACAATGCGATGATCGCGTAGGAAGTCCAGAAAACCCGCCGGGTCAGCAGCCGGGTCCGCAGGACCCACAGGTCCATCGCGATCGCCAGCGCGACCCCGACGACCGCTAGGGCCGTGTAGCTCACGGCCGATCACCATCGGGAGTCCCACCGGAACGCGTCGCGCTCGGATGGGCGGGCTCGTCGCCGACGTCCCAGCCCCGCACCGCGCGCACGGCCTCCAGCGTCAGGATCGCGCACATCGGCACCACGACGAAGAACAGCAGCTCCTCCAGGGGAAGGCTCCCCGGAAGCAGGACCCCGGTGATGCGGCGCCGGTCGAAGCTCCAGTGCCCCGCGGAGACGGCGAACAGGTCCCAGGCAACGAAGATCACGATGACGGGGGCGAGGGTCAGCAGCAGTCGAACCGGCCGGGCGTACACCCGGGTGCCCAGAAACACCTCGAGCGGCGCCGTTCCGAGCAGGCATCCCGCCAGGACCGCGAGGTAGCTCAGATGGCGCATCGGCGGCTGGGGCGGAGGCTCGGACGGCGCATCGACAACTCTCAGACGGCTCTCAGACAGCGCGCAGACGCCGAGCGAGGGCAACGGCGCTCGCGGCCGGATCCTCGGCCCCGGTGAGGCCCCGCACGACCACCACGCGGCGCGCTCCCGTCGCGAGGATCTCATCCAGGGTATCCAGACCGACGCCACCGGTGACGAACCACGGCTTCACGCCCGGGACGAACGGAGGAGCGTGCCGCGCGGCCAGCCGGGGCAGGCCCAGGCCGACCGGCGGCCGGCCCTCCTTGGTGGGCGTGGCGTGCACTGGCCCCACGCACACGTAGTCGACGTCGGGGTCGGCGAGCGCCGCGAGGAACTGGTCGGGATCGTGCGTCGACTGTCCGATCAGCACGTCCGGGCCCACCAGGCGCCGGGCGAACCGCGGCGGGATGTCGCCCTGACCGACGTGCAGGATGTCGACCCCGGCGAAGGCGGCGAGGTCGGCGCGGTCATTCGCGCTGACCAGCACTCCCCTGGCGCCGGCGGCGGCCTGCACCCGCCGCAGCCCGCCGAGCTCCTCGTCCCATTCAAGCCCCTTCTCCCGGAGCTGGATCAGATCGACCCCGGGGGCCTCGGGCGTGCCGACCACGGCGCTCAGGAAGGCGTCGAACTCGGCCCGACGCGGCGTGCACAGGTACAGGCGGGCGTCGGCCAGCCGCCGCAACCGGTCCGCCCGGGCCGGCCCACCGGCGCGCGGCGACGATCCCTCAACCTCCGGCGACAGCACGCACGATCTCCAGAATGTCGCCGTCGGCGAGCCGGACGGCGGGCATCTCGGACGGCGTCAGCGCCACGCCATTGTGCTCGACCACCACCGAACCGGACGGCAGGCCCAGCTCGGCGAGCAGGTCGGGCAGCGGCTGGCCACTCGGGATGCCCCGCGGCGCACCATTGACGACGACCCGCGCCCGGGCGAGCGGCTCCAGGTGCGCACGCGGGTGCGAGTGCGAGTGCAGCGGACGATCGACCATTTTTCGACCCTACGGGAGCAGCGCCCGCCGTGCGGGCGGTGGGTACGGCCGGGACCGGGCCGGGGCTAGAAGGCCGACGCCTGGGCCCGTCGTTTGACCTCCTTGCCACGGTTCTCGATGAGTGCCTGCATGGGGGTGCCCGGCAGGCTCGGATCCTCCCGGAAGATCCAGTCGAGCGCCTCCTCATCGGTGAACCCCGCGTCGGCCAGCACCGTGAGCAATCCGGGCAGCCCCTTGACGACGGCGCCGTCCCGGATGAAATCGGCAGGCACCCGCAGGACGCCCCCCTCCCGCTGGGCCAACAGCGTCCGGTCGCGCACCATCTGCCGGACACGGGTCACGGGAACCTGCAGCTGATCGGCGACGTCAGGCAGGGTCAGCCAGTCCATGGTCAAGAGTAAACACCCAAGTCTCGATGGCGTCGTACGGTGCCGGCGCGGCCGCGGACGTTGGCCGCGCCCCTCGGCGACCGGATGACCAGGCAGTTCCCGGCCGGGACAGTCCGGCCGGAACGGGTCAGAGCGGAGCCACCTGGGCGCCGCCCGCGACCGCCGAGCGCACCGCCGCCTCCAGCACCGCGACCACCGGACGGGCGGTCTCCACGCCGTAGCCGGACAGCGGCCAGCCCGAGACGAGACAGTCCGCCAAGTCCCGGTGAAACATACTGCCCGAGGTGGGTGCCAGCGGGATGTGGCTGCGCACCCCGTCATGAGTGATCAGCATGAGCGACCCCGCCTCCG
>NZ_CDWWEW010000130.1:0-12544 GCF_977966315.1 Frankia sp. CeRuru1 | reverse complement strand
GGTGGGGCCACGGGGTCGGCGGCGGTCTCCGCGCGGCTGCGTGGCGCCCCGAACACTCCGACCGCACGGTGGCGGCGGATCTGGGCGGCGACCGAGCCGGCGCCGCGCCCCGGGTCGCGTTCCCCCTGGCGGCGTTAGAACCGGGCCGCGGCTTAGCCCGGCGAGGTCGAGGACGGCCAGGAGGTACCAGTCCGGTTCGGTGCGCGCGCGGTGGATCAGGCGGGAGGCCAGTGCGTTGCCGTGCCCGGCGGCGACCATGGCCGCGTCGTCGAGGACGACGTGCAGGGTGCCCGTCACTGGGCCGTCGCCTGATCCTGGCCCAGGCGACGGTCGAGTTCGGCGTCCAGCCGCGTGGTGGCGTCGGCCACGCCGGTCTCCTCTCACTCCTCCCCAAGGATACGGGTACGCCTACGTAACCGTTTCCTTCTGCATCGACGCCCAGGGCGGCCTATGACAAGCAAACTTGACTTGATGGAAAGTCAGCTTTACATTCATGCCATGATCGATAAGATGCGGCAGGACAACGTGACACGCGCCGCCCGCAGGGCGATCTTCCTGGACGGTCTCCCCGTCGCCACCCTCGGAGGGATCGCTCTGGCCCTGGGCAGCGACCCCGACCAGACCGCCGCCCAGGAAGCCTGGTGGCTGGGGGTCAGCGGCGCGTTCACGCTCGCCGTGGCATGGGTACTGCTGCGCGCCTTCCGCCGCGCCGACGAGTACCAGCGCAAGATCCAACTGGAGAGTATGGCGATTGCCTTCGCGGCAGTCCTGGTAGGGCTTCAGCTAGCCGCCCTGCTCGACGCCGCCGGCATCGTCCAGCTACGCCAGCTCACCCAGATAATCACCATCGGCGGCGTGGCGATGTGGCTGCTGATCGCAGAGCTACGCACCCGTCTACGCCGATGAAGAACCGGCTGCGCGTGCTGCGGGCGGAACGCCGGTGGAGCCAGGCCGACCTGGCCGACCGATGCCGGGTATCCCGGCAGACCATCAACGCGATCGAGACCGAACGGTACGACCCCAGCCTTCTCCTGGCCTTCACCCTCGCCGACATCTTCAGCCTGGCCATCGAGGAGATCTTCATCCCCGACCGGTCAGGGACAACCACCGCCACCGACCGGCCCTGAGCTCGACTGTTACGAGCACGGTTTTCGTCCCGGTCCCGGCCAGGCCGTCGCGCAGTCGGACGCAGGCGTCGACGACGGCTGCGCCCGCAATCGGAGCCCATGGCATGGCGACGATCCAGTGCTGGAGGTCGACCAGCACGAGCGCGGTTTTCCCGCCTGGCCGGAGGCCGGGCAGGTCAGACCCTCCTTAACGGCCGCCTTCCAGGTAGGCGCCGGTGTCGAACGCGTACAGGGTGCCGGCGCGGGTGGCGATGAGGATGCGCCGCTGGTCGAGCCAGGTGAGGGCGGTGGCCGGGGCGTCGAGGTCGAACCGGTGCGCCGGTCGGGCGGGGCGGCCGGGCGCGGCGGCGGTGACGCGCCACAGCGCGGCGGTGGCGTCGGCGCCGCAGGTGGCCAGGCCGGCGCCGGTCGCGGGCTGCCAGGCGAGCGCGGTGATGGTGTCGTGACCGCGCAGCAGCCGGGGCTTGCTGCCACCGGGGCCTTTGCCGGCGAAGTCCCAGACGGTGACGTCGGGGGCGCCGTTGTTGGCGAGCCATCGCCCGGTGGGGTCGAACGCCAGCTGGGTGACCTTGCCCAGGTAGCCCGGCATCTCCAGGTCCTGCCGGTCGCGGGTGCGCCAGATGTGCACGCTGCGGTCCTGGTTGCCGGTGCAGACCCACCGGTCGTTGGCGCCGACGGCGATCGCGAGGTGCGAGCCCGGGTAGCGCAGGTGTTCGACCGGGTCGGTGCTGTGCCGGGCGTAGCGGTAGGCGCCGCCGTAGGCGGCGGCGACGACCTCGCGGCCCGCCCGCAGCCAGGCGAGGTCGGTGACGGTGCTGGGCGCCGGGCCGGTGCACCACAGCAGGCTGCCGTCGGCGGCGTGCACCCGGACGTGCCGGCCGCAGGCGACCGCCACCCGGTTGGCGCCGTACCAGCGGGCGCGGGCGGACCAGCCGGCCGTGCCGGACGGGCTGTGCTGCTGGCCGGTGGTGTGCCACAGCCGGTAGCCGGTGGGGCCGGTCAGCGCCAGGTGGGCACCGTCGGGGGAGAACGCGGCGTCGAGCAGGCCGCCGTCGACCGACAGGGAGGCGGCGGGCTCACCGGTGTCGGCCTGGTGGATGGCGCAGGTCCCGTCGGCGCCGGCCACGGCGAGCAGCCCGCCGGCCGCGCTCACGGCGACGGGGGTCTCGTCGATCCTGGCCTGCCACAGCGGGGCTTCGATGGTCGCGGTGCTCATGCGGCGGTGGTGAGGCAGGCGGTGAACCCGGCCTCCAGTTCGGCGCGGTCGAGGTTGCGGCCGATGAAGACCAGCCGGTTGGTGCGTGGTTCGTTCTCGCGCCAGGGGCGGCAGGTGTCGCCGTCGAAGAGCATGTGCACGCCCTGGAAGACGTACTGGCGGTCGTTGCCGGCCAGGGCGAGGATGCCTTTGGACCGGAAGATGTCCACGCCCTTGTTCGCGAGGAGCTTGCCGAGCCAGGCGTTAAGCTTGTCGATGTCGACGTCACCGGGGGTGTCGATGCCGACCGAGGTGACGGTGGCGTCGTGCTGGTGGTCGGTGCTCTGCAGGAACTGCGGGTCGGTCTGCAGGACGCGGGAGAGGTCGAACGCGCCGACGTCGAGGATGGCAGCCAGGTCGATCTTCGCGTGCTGCGCCGGGATGATGTCGGCGAGGGCGTTGATCTGCCGCAGCCGGGTCTGGATGCCGCCCAGCTGGTCGGGGTCGACCAGGTCGGTCTTGTTGAGCACGAGGCGGTCGGCGAAGGCGACCTGCTCGACGGCCTCGTTCTCCACCCCGTCGGGTTTGACCTCGTCGAGGTGGGTGAGGATGTGCCTGGCGTCGACGAGGGTGATGATCGCGTCCAGGCGCAGCTGGCCGCGGATCTCGTCGTCGACGAAGAAGGTCTGCGCCACGGGCGCGGGGTCGGCCAGGCCGGTGGTCTCCACCAGGATCCGGTCGAAGCGGTCGCGGCGGCGCATCAGCGTGCCGAGGATGCGGATGAGATCCCCGCGCACGGTGCAGCAGATGCAGCCGTTGTTCATCTCGAAGATTTCTTCTTCGGCGTCCAGGACGAGGGCGTCGTCGACGCCGAGCTCGCCGAACTCGTTCTCGATGACGGCGATGCGCAGGCCGTGCTGTTCGCTGAGGATGCGGTTGAGCAGGGTGGTCTTGCCGGAACCGAGAAAACCGGTCAGCACGGTGACGGGTACCCGGGTATCAGTCATTCTTTTTCTCCTTCGGGTGACAGGGCGGCGCGAACGGACTCGGCGGTCAGCTCGGCCATCGGCTGGTGCAGCGTCCAGCGGCGCGTCGGCGCGCCCGCGGACAGCACGGCAATGACGGTTTCCACAGGTGGGCAGCCCGGCTCGGCGCAGGCCAGCTGCTGGATGACCACCGTGTGGCTGTCGTCCAGCAGCAGCATGTCGCGGACGACCGCCTTGAGGGCGGCGGCGTTGGCCCGGCCGGTGCCGTCGGGCCGGCCGGCGGGGCGGATGGGGCGGCCAGTGGGGTTGTCGGCTTGGTGGTCAGGATGTTCTCCCTTGGCCGGTGGTGGTTTGGTCGCAGCCGGCCAGCGGCACACGCCCATGGCCGGTGCGGGTGCCGGGGCGGGCGGCGCGGGTCAGCGCGGCGGTGGCGACCTCGGTGACCGCGAGCACCCCGACCACGGGGCCGGCGGGCAGGCCGAGGTGGTAGCTGGCCAGCAGCCCGACCAGCCCGGCGGTGACGCCGAGGCCGGCGGCCAGCAGCAGGACGCGGTGCAGGCGGCTGGACAGCAGCCGGGCGGCGGCGGCCGGGGCGATGCACAGCGTCAGCGCCATCAGGACTCCGACGGTGGTCAGGCCGATCACGACTACGAGGCCGAGCCCGAGGATGACCGCGGTGTCGACCAGGCCGGTGCGCACGCCGAGGGTGCGGGCGTGGCCCGGGTCGAAGGTGGTGGCGACCAGCAGCGGCAGGCATCCCGCGGCCGCGGCGACGACCAGCGCGGCGACCGCCAACTCGATGATCACATCGGTGGTGGTGACGGTCAGCGGGTTGCCGAACAGCACGTGCGAGAGGGCACGAGGCTCGGTGCTTTGCGATACCCCGATCACCCCGAGGGCGAACAGTCCCTGCCCGACCACCCCGATGGCGCTGTCCTCCGGCAGCCGAGCCCGGACCACCAGCACGGCGACCAGCAGCGCCATCACCGCCGCCGCGACCAGCCCGCCGGCCAGCAGGGAGGCGCCGAGCAGCGCGGCGGCGGCGACGCCGGCGAGGATGGCGTGGCTCATCGCGTCGGTCAGGTACACCAGGCGGCGGCTGGTGGCCCACACCCCGGCGACCGGTGCGGCCACGCCGACGGCCAGGGTGGTGACCAGGGCGCGCTGCATGAACGGGTACCCCAGTGGCCCGGTCAGCCAGCCGAGGCCACTCACGCCGGCGCCCCGCGGCCGGCCGCGACCGGCAGCGGGGCGCCGGCGGGCAGCACCTGGCCGGCGGGCCCGTCGGCGAGTACCGCCCGGTCGATGACCACTGCCCGGTCGAACAGGCCACGGGCCAGGTGCAGCTCGTGCAGCGCGCAGCAGACCGCGATGCCGCCGGTGGCCAGCTCGGTCAGCGCGGCCAGCAACGCGCTGACGCTCGCGGCGTCCAGGCCGTCGCACGGCTCGTCGAGCAGCAGCACGTCCGGTTCCTGCGCCAGGGCGCGGGCCAGCAGCAGCCGCTGCGCCTGTCCCCCGGACAGCTCGCCCACCGGCCGGTCCGCCAGGGAATGCAGATCCATGCGTAACAGGGCCGCCTCGATGGCGCGGCGGTCCGCGGCGGCTGGCCGCCGCCACCACCGCCGCGGGGAAAGCCGGCCGGTCGCCACCGCCTGGCGGACCGAGATGGGCAGGTCCCAGCGCGGGGTGGCGCGTTGCGGCACGAACGCCACCCGCACCTCGCTCGCCCCCCGCAGTTCGGTGCGCCGGTGGTGGCATGCCGTCGCCTGGCGGGTGACGGTGCCCTCGTGGGGGGTGAGGCCGGCGAGGGCGCGCAGCAGGGTGGACTTGCCGGCGCCGTTGCGCCCCACGAGGGCGACCAGCTCCCCGGCCGCCAGGGCCACGTCCACGTCTTCGATCGCGGTGACCCGCCCGTACCGCACGGTCAGGCCGCGCGCCTGCAGCACCGGCGGGTTCACCGGCACTCCAGGCCGGTGTGCAGGCGCTGCCCGTTGCCGCGCATCACGCTGAGGTAGTCCTGACCGGCACCCAACGCCTTGCCTGGGTCGAACTCCAACGCGGCGAGCAGGTCCACCCGGGCGCCGATCGCCGTGGCGACGGTCCTGGCCAGATCGGGTGGCAGCGCCTCCTCGAAGAACACCGTGTGTACCCCGGCCGCCCGGGCCGTGTCGGTGATCTCGGCGAGGGTCCTGGCGTCCGGCTCCGCGTCCGGCGACAACCCGGCGATCGGGATCTGCCGCAGCCCGTACCGGTCGGCCAGGTACCCGAACGCGGCGTGCGAGGTCACGATCGCCGTCTGCGCGCAGCCGGTCAGGCCCGCCCGCAGAGCCGCGCCCAACCCGTCGAGATCACGCCCGAGTGTGGCCAGGTTTGCCCGGTAGCCCGCGGCGTGCTCGGGATCGGCGTCGGTGTAGGCGGCGGCGACCACGCCGGCCATCGCCTTCATCCGCACCGGATCCAGCCAGACATGTGGGTCCTTGTCGCCAGAAACAAAAACCATTTTCAACAATACTCTACCGGGTGACTGCAGGTGGAGTCGGGGACCGCGGACCGTACTCAGGTCCCCCGGATTCGCCGGCCGAGGGCCGCCGGGCGCCGGGCCCGGGTGAGCAGGCCGAGGAGCGCCAGCGCGGCGAGGGCCATGACGACCAGGCCGTACCCGCGGGCGGTGGGCAGCAGCCCGTGGTGGGTGACCAGGTAGCCGGCGACGACCGCGGGGACGCCGAAGGCGAGGTAGCACAGCACGTAGACGGTCGAGAGCAGGCCGGCGCGTTCGTGCGGGGCGACCAGGGGGATCAGGACGCGCAGGCCGCCCTGGAAACTGGCGCCGAGACCGATACCGGCCAGCGTGGTGCCGGCGAAGAACGTCGGGGTGGAGGGAAGGTCCGCGCCGAGCAGGGTGACACCGACGCCGACGAGCAGGCCCAGGGCGCCGAGGAACATCACGGTGCGGGGGGCGGTGTCGCGCACGAGCAGCACCGTCAGGGCCGCGGTCACGGTGATGGCGAAGACCGCGAGACCTCCCAGCACGACCCAGCGGGAGTCGACGACGAGACGGGCCAGGCTCGGGCCGAGGGAGAGGTAGAACCCGCTCAGGGCCCAGGAGGCGACCAGGCAGGGGGCGGCGATCAGCAGGTCGCGGCGGGCGGCGGCGGGTACGCCGATGGTCGGGCGCAGCGACGCGAGCGCTCCGGGGATGCGCGGTGCGGTCTCGGGCATCGCCGCGACCCCGACCGCCTGGGCGAGCACGATCGCGCACAGCACCAGGTAGACCAGACGGGTGGGAGCGGGCAGGTAGGCCACGAGCAGACTGGACCCGAGGGCACCCAGGGCCAGGCCGGTGAACGGGCCGACTCCGTTGGCCAGGGTGCCGCGGGCCCGGTCGAGGTCGAGCAGGCCGGCGCCGAGGGCGCCGCTGGCGGCGCCGGTCGCCAGGCCCTGCAGAACGCGGCCGATGGTCAGTTCCCCTACCCCGCCGGCGGTGGCGAACACCGCGAGGGCGGCGGCGAGCAGCAGCGAGGAGGTGAGCAGCACCGGACGGCGCCCGATGTGGTCGGAGAGGGCTCCGACGGTGAGCAACGCGGCGAGGACGGCCAGCGCGTACACGGCGAACACGACGGTCACGGTGATCGGGGAGAACCCCCAGCGGGCCTGGTAGACCGGGTAGAGGGGGGTGGGGGCCGAGGACGCGGCGAGGAACGAGCCGATCATCGACGTCTGCAGGAGGAATCCGGCGCGCGGGGACAGCCTGCCCCGGTGGGGCGCCGTGCCCGGGTCGGGCGGGGCGTCGCGGGCCGCGGCCTGCCGCGGCAGGGCCACCGCCGGTACCGGGGCGGAGGCCGCCGAGGACGGGCTCCCACCACCGCCGCCGGTACCGGCGGCGCCGGCCTGGCCGGCCTGATTGGTCTGGCCGGCCTGGTCGGCGGGGAGGCCGGTGGCGATGGGTTGGGAGGACATCGGGTTTCCCTTCACCGGACAGCTAAAGCTAAGATTTTGCGTTAGCGCCCGACGGTACCCTCGGCCCGACGTTAACGCAAAGGATGTGCGTTAGGCTGGATGCGTGAGTCCGTCCGAGGGTCCGCGGCTCGGGGGGCGTAGCGCGCGGGTCCAGCAGTCCGTGCATGCCGCGGTGCGCGCGCTGCAGGCCGAGCGGGGTCGGCACGAGATCACGGTGCCGCTGGTCGCCGCCCGGGCGGGGGTGACCGCCTCTACCGTCTATCGGCGCTGGGGGGACCTGACCGAGCTGCTCGCCGACGTCGCCGCCGAGCGGCTGCGCCCGGAGACCCCGCCGGCGGGCACCGGGTCGCTGCGCGGCGATCTCGCCGCCTACTGCGAGCAGTACCTGGAGGAGATGTCCTCCCCCACGGGCCGGGCGTTCCTGCGCGACCTGGTCGCTTCCTGTGGCGACGACCGGCCGGCGTGCTGCTGCGACCTGTACATCCGCAAGCAGATCGGGGTCATCGTCGAACGGGCCGCGCGTCGCGGTGAACCCGCCCCCGGGGTCGGTGAGATCGTCGAGGGGGTCATGGCACCGATGATGTACCGCATCCTGTTCGTCGCCGACCCGGTCGATCTCGCCGACGCCCGCCGGTTGGTGGACGCCCTGCTCGCCCGCGGTGGTCAGCCGCGCGGGTAGCCGAGCCGGGTGTTGTACTCCTGGACCGCCGAGGCGGAGCTGACCATGGCGATCACCCACACGATGAACCACACCGGAACGGTGATGATCAGTGTGACGATGAAGAAGGAGAACATCCACAGGAACAGGTCGGCGATCAGGAGCACGACACCCGTGGTGGTCCTGCCGGCGTAGATGTGGCCCACGCCCAGCCACAGGAAGGTCAGCAGCAGCGCGACCGCGACCGACTTCGGCGGTACCGGCGGCACCGGCGGGTAACCCTGGCCCGGGCCGGGACCCGGGAAAGGCTGCGGCGGGCCGATCGGGTACGGCGTCGGGCCCGGCCCGCCGGCCTGGCCATGAGGCGGCCGCGGCGGCTGTCCGTACGGCTCGTGCCCGTACGGCTCGTAGTATCCGGCCGGCCCAGGCTGCTGCGGCTGCCGGTGCGGATCGTCCCACCCTGCCATGTGGCCCCCGATCTTGTCGGTGCACACCGTAACAGGATCATCCGGTTACGTGCATGGACCGGAATACCGGAACCGCGACCGGCATCCCGGCCTTCGGGAATGTGACGTTTACCACACAAAGATCGTTATGTGGATAAACCTGTCGACAAGCCGGTGGGTAACCTGCCGCGACCCTGTGGATGCCCTGTGGGGCAATGCTGATCCCCGGATTCGCCGAGAAGTCAAGACGTTGCGGTGCGTACCAGCCGCGATATCACTGGAGTGTGACTCTGGCGCATCTGACTTCTCGTCCGACCACCACCACCCGGCCCGCCGTACCCACCGCGCCGGGCAGCGCGTCCGTGCTGCCGCCCAGCGTCGCCCGGGTCGCCGCCCGCACCCGGCTGTCCGCCGAGCTGCTGGCGGCGGTCCTGGAGGTCGAGCGGCGCACGCGGGCCACCCTCGAGGACATCGAACGCGCCGACGCGCTGGCCGAACGGCTGCTCGTGCGCCGCGGTGCGCGGCTGCGCGCCGCGGCCGGCCGGCCGGCCCGGTGACCTGCTCCCCCGGGCTCGGCTCAGGCGGCGCCGGCCCGCCGCGAGGCGCGCTCGGCGTGTGCCGAGGTGAGCATCAGGATCTCGTTCGTCCTCAGGGTGAGCACCCGCGACGGGCGCTTGTCGAGGATGTCCTCCACCTCGAGGAGGGCGGCTTCGGCCACCGCGGGATCACGGCGCAGCGTGGCGGCGGCGAGCGACGCCAGCGCCCAGCCGCGGTCGAGGGTCGCCGGGGTGGTCAGGTCGATCGCGGTGTACGCGGCGGAACGCGCCCCGGGCATCCCGAGGCGGGCCATCGCGTCGGCGACGACGCAGGCCTCCCGGACCTCGTCGAAGGGGGGCCAGCCGGGATGGCGCAGGCCGAGCACGGTCGGCCGGTTGCGCAGCCGGTTCAGGGCGGCGTCGAGGGCTGCCTCGTCGCCGGTGGCCGCGGCGACGGTGGCCTGCACCGCCGCCGCCCAGCCGTGCAGGTAGGGATGGTCGACAGCGGCCGCCTTGGCCGCGGCGTTGCGGGCGGCGGCGTAGCGCCCGGTGACGAAGGCGATCGCCGCGTCCAGGCTGTGCGCGGTGCCGGTGAGCAGCCGGTCGTCGAGCTGGGCGGCGAACTGCTCGGTGAGGGTCGCGAACCGCCGCGCCGAGGTGTCGTCGCCGGTGTCAACGGCCAGCATCCCGAGGGAGAACGACAGGTAGCCGGCGACCCGGGTCAGTTCGGCGTGCACCGTCGGGGACAGCCGCCGTCCCAGGGCGGCCTGGACCCGCCGCCAGTCGGCGATGACCGGGCCCACCAGCGTCGTGTGCGGGGCGGAGAACAGGGTCGTGGCGTACCGGTGCAGCCGGTCGTCGAGTTCGGTGAGCGTCACCGGATCGGGATCGGCGAACGTGATCTCCCGGGAGAGTACCGCCGCGGCCCGTCCAGCGGCAGCCAGACCGAGCCGGTCCGAGGCCCGGGTGGGCGACAGTTCCATGCCGTTCATGACCATCCCCTCACGTTCCGGCCGGTGCCTCGTGGCGCACCGGTCACAGCCCGGCGACGGATGTTCGACCGGGCGGGGACCATGCTTCGTTGCGTCGTCCCGTGGCTGGGGCCGCCGCCGGTCGGCACGGCCGGCTGTACGCCGATGATGCTGGTGAACCTGCACGGTTCACCCCAGTGCGTAGCTGATCCGGCAAACACTGTGACCAGTCGCAAGCTACCGCGCAAGAGGGGGGTGGTGTACAGCGGTTTGACAGATTGATCAGAGTCTGCTCCTGGTCCGCCCCGGACAGTTCGGACGTTCCCGATGATCGAGCTCGGGGTCCGCCCCCGCTGTGCCCGCCCCCGCCGGTGAGGTGGCCGCGGCGCAGGTCAGGCAGGCCAGGCAGGTCGGGGGGCGCGGTGTTCCCGGTCGTCGAGCCATCGGTCCAGATCCTGTCCCCTCGACACCCCGCCGCCGCCGCCAACCCGCGATCCGTCAGATAACTCACAGGCGGATAACCCACCTGCCAGGGGCAAGCCCTGACTCCCCGTGGCCGGGCCACCCTGCCGGTAGGGAGAACTGTGGTAGGGAGAGGCAGTGGATTTCCGCGGACAGACCGCACTGATCACCGGTGCGTCGACGGGCATCGGCGCCGTCTTCGCCCGCGAGTTCGCCGCCCGGGGCGCCGACCTCGTGCTCGTCGCGCGCGGCGAGGACCGGTTGCGCGCGAACGCCGCCGAGATCACCCGGCGCCACGGCGTGCGCACCGAGGTGATCGCCGTCGATCTGGCGGAGCCGGCCGCGGTCGACGCCGTCGCCGAACGGGTCGCCGCCGCCGGGGGCGGGGTCGACGTGCTGGTGAACAACGCCGGGTTCGCCACGCACGGCGACGTGGCCGGGGCCGAGGCGGCGCGGCTGGTCGGGCAGGTGCGGCTCAACTGTGTCGCCGTCGTCGAGCTGACCGCGCGCTTCCTGCCCGCGATGGTGCACCGCGGGCGCGGCAGCATCGTGAACGTGGCCAGCATCGCCGCGTTCCAGCCGGTGGCGCACATGGCCGTGTACGCGGCGACGAAGGCGTTCGTGCTGTCCTTCTCCGAGGCGCTGTGGGCCGAGGCCCGCCCGGCGGGGGTCAGGGTGCTCGCGCTGTGCCCCGGCTCCACCGACACGCCGTTCTTCGACGTCGTCGGTACCGAGGACGCCGCCGTCGGGCGCAAACGTTCCCCCGAGCAGGCGGTGGCCAGTGCGATGCGTGCCCTCGAACGCGGCCGTCCCTCGGTCGTCGACGGACGGCGCAACGCGCTGCTGGCCCGGGGTGGGCGGCTGCTGCCGCGGCGGGCGCTGATCCGGATCGCCGAACGCGCCGTCCGCCCGGCCCCGGACGGCTCTCGCGGGTAGGACCTCTCCGGTAGGCCGGGCGGTTTCGGGATCATCCTCACCCGGCCAGCCAGCGCCACCACGGGCCGAAGATCAGGTCGGTGAGCAGCGTATAGCCGCCCGCCGCGGGGTGCGCGCCGTCACCGGCGGCGAGCTCACGCGCCCAGGACAGCCGGCGGCGCAGGGCGGGGAACACGTCGACGTAGGGGACGTCGTAGGCGGCGCAGACCTCGGCGTAGCGGACGGTGAGGTCCGCGACGCGCTCGTCGCGGCCGGGATCACCGGACGGGGGCGGTCCGACCATCAGCACCGGCATGAGGGGGCGGGCCTCGGCGAGCAGGGCCGTCAGGGCGGCGACCGAGTCCCGCGGCGGGACCCGGGTGGCCGTCCCGGTCCCCGCCGCCGGGTCCGTGGTGTCGGCCTCGGCGGTCATGTCGTTCACGCCGAACATGTCGTTCACGCCGAAGGAGATCACGAGCCGGGGGTGTTCCGCCTCGGCCAGCCGGGGCAGGCACTCCGCCCGCCATCGGGCGTGGGCCTCGGTGGAGGTGGCACGCCGGATCCCGAGGTTGTAGGCGGTCAGCGCCACGCCGGCGTCCTCTGTGCGGGCGGCCAGACGCCCGACCCAGCCCAGGTGGGCGGGGTCGCCCACGCCCGCGACGAAGGAGTCCCCGAGGAAGCAGACCCGCAGGTCGCCGCCGCGCAGCCGGGCCGCTGCCGGCGGGTGCGCGGCCGGCGTTGGCAGGCGTGGGAAGGCCGTTGCCGCCGCGTCGAGGTCGGCGGCGGTCAACGGCCGGGTGAAGGTGACGCGGTGCAGCCCCGGCCCGTCGTAGTCGGAGTGGACCGGGACACCGTCGATCATGGTGTCGCCGGGTTCGACCCGGAAACCCAGGCCGGTGTGGAAGGCCAGCGACGTCGCGTTGCCCGGGCTGGTGACCGCGTCGACGCGGCGGGCCCCACGGGTGGCGGCGAGCCGGAAGAACCGCCGGTAGAGACCGCCGGCGATACCACCGCGGCGGCGCGCCGGGTCGACGCCGACGAAGTGGATGTAGGCGACCTCGGGTGCCGAGGCCGACAGGAAACCGACGAGGAAGGCGACAAGGCGGCCGTCGCCGGCACGTTCCACCAGGTAGCTGCTGTCGGTGAAGTGCTGGAAGAACAGCCGCGGCAGCAGCAGCGCGCGCTGTATCGACCCGGCGGCCCCCTGGAAGCCACCCCACCAGTCGTCCATGACGGCGAGCACGCGCCCCTGGTCGTCCGCGGTGGGATGGCGCATCGTCAGGCCGTCGGG
>NZ_CDWWEW010000129.1:0-12571 GCF_977966315.1 Frankia sp. CeRuru1 | reverse complement strand
GCCCCATCCCCTTTCCGCGCTCACCCCTCTCATCAGGAGCCATGATGACCACGACGCCGACCGTTGCCCCGCACGACCCGACCGTCGCCCGTCACGACCTTTCCGATACCTCGGTGCGGTATCTCGATCTGCTTCGCACGACGCTGACCTGCTCTCTCTGGGATGGTCGGGACGGCGGTGCGTGGGAGCCGCGCACCGGCGCGAAGAGGATACTGGTACGAGCCTTCCGCAGCCAGGGAATGGAAATCGTCAAGAGGAGCGCACCGGGCGCCCGGACCGACGGCCGGGACTGGCCGCGGCTGGCGCTCACGATGACCGGCGACCACCGGATGCGCAACCTCCAGGAGTGCACCGAACGAGTCATCGTCGACGGCGTCCCAGGCGACCTCATCGAGACCGGGGTCTGGCGGGGCGGCGCGTGCATCCTCATGCGCGGGGTGCTCGCCGCCTACGGCGTCCCCGACCGCACGGTCTGGGTCGCCGACTCGTTCGCCGGCCTGCCCGCGCCCAATCCGGGGCGCTACGCCGCCGACACCGGCGACCGCCACCACGAGTACGCGGAGCTGTCGGTGTCCCTCGAGCAGGTGCGGGACAACTTCCGCCGCTACGGCCTGCTCGACGATCAGGTCCGCTTCCTGCGCGGCTGGTTCCGGGACACCCTGCCCACCGCGCCCATCGAACGCCTCGCGGTCCTGCGCCTCGACGGCGACATGTACGAGAGCACCACCGACGCGCTGACGGCGCTTTACCCGAAGCTCTCCGACGGCGGCTTCTGCATCGTCGACGACTATGGAGCCGTTCCCGGCTGCCGGGCGGCGGTCGAGGACTACCGGGCCGCCCACGGGGTGACCGAGCCGATCATCGAAGTCGACTGGACCTGCGTCTACTGGCGCCGGAACGAGCCCTAGCGGTCACGCTGAGCTGGTCCGCAGTCCGCCGGCCCCGGCGGAGAGAGGAGGAAGGGATGGCGGAGGAAGGAGTGGCAGTGCGGCAACGACCGTGGGCGGTACTGATGGTGTGTACCGGCAACGTCTGCCGCTCGCCCCTGGCCGAGCATCTCGCCGCCGCCCGGTTCAGCGCCGCGCTGGACCGGATCGGCCTCGGCGCGGCCGGCGCGCCGGCATCCGGCGGGACCGAGGGTAACGAGCCCTCGTCCGAGGGATGGCATCCACCCGGCCCCGCCGGGGATCTTCTGGTGAGCAGCGCGGGAGTATGCGCCCGGGCAGGTGAGGCGATGTATCCCCAGGCCGCGGCGATCCTGGCATCGCGAGGGCTCGACCCGTCCGGCTTCCGGGCAAGGTTGCTGACAGCGGACCTGGTCCAGGCCAGCGATCTGGTGCTGTGCGCAACCCGCGCACACCGCTCGACGGTGGTGGGCCTTGTGCCGCGGGCCATGCGCCGTACCTTCACCCTGCGCGAGTTCGGACGGTTGACCTCCGGAGTCCGCCCCGCCGACATCCCCCCGGGCGGGGCACGGGTGGCCGGGGAGTACCTCGCCGCCACGGCCTGGCGGATCCGGGCCGCCGGCCGCGCGCTACCGGCCACCCTCGACGACCTGGCCGACCCCCTCGACGGCGGTCGGGAGGCGTTCGAGAACTGCGCGCGGATGATCGAAGAGACGTTGTCACGGCCGATGGCCCTGCTAGCGGAGGCGTGTCGCGAGCCACTGGCGGCCGCGTCTACGGACCCCGCAGGCCCGGCAGGCCCCGCAGGCCCGGCAGGCCTCGTAGACCCGGCAGGCCTCGCAGACCCGGCAGGCCTCGCGGATGTCCCGGTCGACCGGACCCCGGCACCGGGATGAACATCCTGATCGGGAACCGGTGGCTGGCCGGCTTCCTCGACGAGACCCCCCTGCCCGGCCACTGCCGGATCCGCCCGGACACCTGGGTGACGCTGTTCCCCGTGGACGGTCAGTTCTTCGTCAGGGCGGGCAGCGGCCGGGCCCTCGCCGCCTACACCCGCGAGTTCGGCATCCGCGCGGTCGCCCGCAAAACGGCCAGCCGGCTGCGGGAACGCGACCGCAACCAGCGTTACTTCGGCGTGGGCCTGGGCACCCTGGTCGAAGCCGTCCCACCCGCTGGTGGGGCGGCTTCGCGGACGGGAACGACCGTCGCTTTCGTCGCCCCCTGCCACCCGGCGTGCATGGAACGCGTCGTCCTGCATCAGGACCTCGTCCGCCCGGTCGGGCCGCCCGGCCCCACCGGCGCTCCCGCTCCCGCCGACTCACTCGGCTTCGTCAGCCCCGATCCGCCACCACCGCGATCCGCGATCGTCTACCGGGCCCAGCCGGCGACCGCGTGGCCGGTCGTGGACGACACGCTCATCGGCTGGTCTCCGATGTCGGGAGCACCGGTGGATCCCGGTGCCGTCGACCGTCTCGTCGCCTGGCTCGCAACCGAGTGGACCGGGGCCCGACCCGGGGATCGCCCACTCGCCGGGGTCAGTCCGATCACGGAGAGCACCCCGCGCCATGGCCCGCCGCCCGCGTCCGGGCGACCCACCGCTGTCCTGTTCGGGTTGGGACACTATGCCAAGACGCAGATCGTCCCGCACGTCCGTGATCACCTCGACCTCGTCGGTGTGCATGAGATCGACCCCGTCCAGCTGGGCGCCCGGCGACCGGACCGATGTTCCTGGGACACCGCGGCGCTGCTCCGGGACGGGGAGCGGGCCGACGTCGTCCTCATCGCGGGCTACCACCACACGCACGCGCCGCTGGCCCGGGAGGCGCTGCGGCTCGGCTCAGTGGCCGTCGTCGAGAAGCCCGTTGTCACCACAGAGGACGATCTCGACCGGCTGGTGACACTCCTTCACGCCGGCGGGCGCCTGTTCGCCTGCTTCCAGCGACGCCACAGCCCGATGAACGCCTGGCTGCGCTCCGACCTGCGCCTAGCCGACGGCAACGAGCCGCTGATCTACAGTGCCGTGGTGTACGAGGAACCGCTTCCCCGCCGGCACTGGTACCGCTGGCCGTCCTCACGCACCCGACTGGTCAGTAACGGCTGCCACTGGATCGACCACTTCCTCTGGCTCAACGACTTCGCGCCGGTCCGCCGGAGCACGGTGGCCCGCTCCCGCACGGACACCTTCACGGTATACGTCGAGCTGGAGAACGACGCGGTCCTCTCGCTCGTGCTGACCAGTGCCGGGGGCAGCCGGCACGGTCTGCGGGAACAGTCCCAGCTGCGCGCGAACGGTGTGACGGCCACCATCGTCGACGGTTCGCAGTACACCGCGGAGGCCGGGTCCCGCATCCTGCGGCGGCGGCGAGTCAACCGGCTCGACAGCTACCCGGCCATGTACCGCGACATCTGCGAGGGCATCGTGGCCGGCGCCCCGGGCGAGGACGCAGGGCAGATCGCCGCCGTCGCCGCGCTCACGCTACGGCTGGACGCCGCAGCCGGCGGGGATGGGCCCGAACCCTGATCCCCGGGATCAGGGTTGCCAAGGACGTCACGGCTGCCAGGGACGTCACGGTCCTGGTGCCGGCGGCGCCCGGACCCCCGAATCGGACCGCCATCACGGGCCCGGTGCGACCGCCACGCCGTCGACCGCCACGCCGTCGACCGCCATCAGGAGGCCGCAAGGTCGGCCGGCACCCGGCGCCCGACCGCCCGCCGGGCTGCCGGTCCCGCCGCCGACGGACGCGTGGCCACGACGGCCTCGACCGCCGGTGCCACGATCGGGGAGACCGGGGACTGTGCCGCGCAGGTGTCGACCGGTCCCGCCACGGCGCGCGGCGCGGTCCCGGGATGGACGGCAAGCCGGCTGCCCCATTCCCGCAACCAGCCGACGACTCGTTCCCCGGCCATCGGACGTGACACGAAGTATCCCTGGACCTCGTCACACTGCCAGGCGGCGAGAGAGGCCCAGGAACGCTGCGTTTCGACCCCCTCGGCGACAATCCGTAACCGCAGCGCATGCGCCAGGGAGACCGTGGACCGCACGATCTCGGCCGCGGCCGGATCGCGGTCGAGGTCACGCAGGAAGGTCCGGTCCAGCTTCACCTCGTCGGCCGGCAGTTCGCGCAGGTACGACAGCGAACAGAACCCGGTGCCGTAGTCGTCCAGGCTGACCCGCACACCGAACCGGCGCAGCCCCGCCAGGGTTCCCTGTGCCAACTCCCGCGCCACGATGAGGGAGTCCTCGGTGACCTCGATGACGAGCGCCGAGGGCGGGAGCCGGTGCCGGGCGAGCGCGGCCCGCACCACGCCGACGAAGGCGCAATCGACGATGACCGACGCGGGGACGTTCACCGATACCGCGAGCGGGGCACCCCGGCCGTGCCAGCGCGCGCAGTCGGCCAGGGCCTGGTCAAGGACCTGCACGGTGAGCTTCGGCATCAACCCGGCGCGTTCGATCTCCGCCAGGAAGGCGTCGGGCGGCCGCACGCCGTCGACCGGATGACGCCAGCGGACGAGGGCCTCCACACCGCTGATCCGACCACTGCGCAGATCCGCCTTGGGCTGGTAACTCAGTTCGATCTGGCCGGAGTCCAGCGCATGGCGCACCTCGGCCCGCAGCAGCAGGCGGGCCCGGTTGATCGGTGGATGGTCGCGGGCGTAGACGGTCTGCCCGTGACGGCCCCCCTTCGCCAGGTACATCGCCTCCTCTGCATGACGAAAGAGCTCCAGCGCGCCACGGCCGTGCTCGGGGGCATGGGCGATCCCCACGCTCGCCTCGGGCCGCACCGGAGTTCCCGCGAGCGGAACGGGCAGTTCCAGCACCTCCCGCAACCGCCGAGCGACCTGTTCGGCCCGGGCCACGTCAGCGCCGCGCAACAGCACAGCGAACGCGTTGCCGTCCACCCGGGCGAGCAGATCCGATCCGGGCAGCGCCCCGCGCAGCCGGCGACCCACCGTGGCGAGCAGGCGGTCCCCATACTCATGCCCGAGCGCCCCGTTGACATCGCGCATCCGATCGAGATCGATGAGCAGCACCGACACGGACGTTGCGCCGCGCGCCCGGTGCTCACCGCCCGCGAGACAACGGCTGGCGACGTCGAGGAAGTACCGTCGGCCCGGCAGCCCGGTCAGCTCGTCCACCACGCCGCGCCACGGCCACGCACGGCCAACGCCTCCCCGGGGATCCCACGACCGGATGTCCGGGCCGGCTGGACCGTTCGCATCGGCCAGACCGTTCGCATCGGCCAGACCGTTCGGACCCGGCCGGACCGCCGCGGCGAGGATCGCCACCGCGATCGACAACGCCGCGGCCGCGAGCACCACGCACGACAACGCGACCGGCGACGGCACGGGCCCGCCCCAGTCGCCGATGAGACAGAGCAGTCCCAGAAACAGACCGAGCGCACCCCCCATCAGGGCGGCGACCCCCGCGACCGGCCGGACCAGCATCGACCGGGGCAGCATTGACCGGAACAGCACTGACCGGACCATCGTCGCTCCACCCGCAGCGCATCCATGACTTGGACGAGCACGCGGACCGACATCGCCGGTCCGCGTGCTCCCGGGGACAGCCGTCCCCGCCCCGACCTCGTGGCGCAACCACCGGTGGCCACCCGACGGGCGGCCCGCACCGCCGTGCCGGATCGTCGAGCCACGCCGTATCCGATCCCGCCCATTCATCGAATTCCCCCGAAGCCGATCCCGCAATGTCCTTGAGCAAGCTGCGTCCTTGAGCGAGCCGCGTCCTTGAGCGAGCCGCCGCAGCCGGTCGAGGATGGCCGCCCACGGCGCCACCACCGCCGGCATCACGCGTCTGGTTTATCCCCGCGCTATCCGAGCGTAACGTGCGCCAGGTCGCAGGGTATCCGATGCCCGACTTTCCACCGGCATCGGCTCGGCCCGTGGCCGCCGACCCCGTCGTTGGCCAACCGCCGGGGACACTAATCACCATGAAGGGCACCGGCGAAATCCAAACCGTTGCCACCCGGGACCACACCGTGTCCATTCCGGGAAATCCCCCGCCAGGGGCGGAGAGCCTACAGTAATCAGCTCCTTGCCCGGCACCTCACCAAGTTCCCCGGGCACCGGACAGGCGACGTCGAACCGAGTCGGGGCTACCACCTCAGATTCGGCGGCGCGATACGTGTAGTAACGGTCTCGCACCTCGACGGGGAGGGGATCCCCAACCTTCAACTCATCGAGACGACTAAACAGTTCTCCATATGCGGTCCGATGTCCGGAAACCACGACATTCTCCAGCTCACCGGGCATGGCGGTCCCCGTCATATGTCCGGACCCCGGCGCAGGACGCTGGCGGGGGCGCCTCCCACCATGGCCGGTGAATGATTTGGACCGAATCGTGGAGCACACCGAATCATGGAGCACGCAGTATCATCGGCGGGTCACGCCAGCATCCTGCGTCTCACTCACCGTTACATGCAGAGGCATTCCTGTTACCCTCGGTACTCATTCCGAGCCGTGGAGGCTCGTCGCCCGCCGGACCGGATGCTCTACCCGAGCGACGCAGGGGGTCCGATGAAGACCGTGGCGGTGATCGTCCACTGGGGTCCACACCGGCCGACCGTGGAGCTTGCGAGGTGGCTCGACGGCAGCCCCGTCATCGCCCAAGTCGCGGTGGTCGCGAACGACCGGTCGGACCGACCCGACCACCTGCCGGCCTCGGTCGCCTGGATCCTGCCGCCCCGCGACCTCGGTCTCGGCGGAGGCTTCCGGCTCGCCAGCCACGGCTACCCCGCCGCGCAGGCCTATCTCCTGATCGGCAACCACGTCAGGATCCCGGACCCGGCGCTGCGCGCCTGCCTGGATCTGCTGGCCGGGACGAATATCGGCGTGGTCGCGCCCACCCTGGTCGACGACGACGGTCGGCGCTCGGGCCCGGCGCGGCTGAGCCCGGTCCTGGCGGCACCGAAGGCCCGGCGCCCCCCCGGCGACCGACCCCTGGAGGCCGACTGGGTCGCAGGCACGATCATGTTCGTCAAGGCGGACTGCCTGCGGCGGATCCCCCTGGACGGCCGTTACTACCTCGGGTTCGAGGATGTCGACTTCTGTTACCGCGTCCGGGAAGCCGGATGGAGCGTCGTGGTCAGTCCGCACCGTGCACGGCGCATCGGGAGCACGACCGTCCCCCGGCGTGGCGACGCCTATTACGGGGTGCGCAACCGGCTCTGGTTCGCCCGGATCCGCGGATGGCGGGCCCGGGCCGCCTTGATCGCCCTGGCGACGGCGGTCGTCGTGCTACCCCGCGCCGTCGCCCTGGACATGCTCCTCAGGCACGGTACCCGAACCTCGGCCCTCGTCCTCCACGGCCTGCTGGACGGTCTCTCGATGCTTCCCCCCCCGGGAGAGGCACGTGACGACGAGCCGCGCGCCGCTCACTGGACAAGCTGGCCGTAGCCGGGCCGGCCACCAGGCGCGGACCGTTGCCGCATCACGGCAACGCCGGGGGCGCCGGTCCGGCGCGTCGCCTGTGGCGCCGCGAGGAACAGCGCCTGCCAGGCGAACATGTTCGGCCACCGGTCCAGCACGCGGCGATCCCACCGCCGCACCAGGTCCCCGGGGAGCAGCTCACGGGTGCGCCACCACGGCAGACCACCGGTGGTGGCGGTGGCGACGATGCGCAGTCCGTTGTCCTCCAACAGCCGCCGTGCCGAGTCGACGGTGTAGAACCGCAGGTGGGTAGCGTCCATGAGACCGGTCTCGGTGTACTCGAACCGACCCCGCAGGAACAGCGCGCGCTGCCGGTAGTGCAGCACGTTCGGCAGCGCTACCAGGACCCGGCCACCGGGTGCCAGCGCCCGCCGGGCCTCGACGAGCAACGGCACCGGATCCGCCAGGTGCTCGAGGATGTGGGAAAGCAGCACGAGCTGGTGACTCCCGTCGGGGACGAAGGGCAGCCCGGCGCTCAGATCGGCAAGTTCGACGTGGTCGCACTCGGCCGCGGCGGCGGCCCGCTCGGACGGATCAATCGTCACCCCCGTCACCCGCCAGCCCCGGGCCCGCAGCAGCCGCGCGTTGTCCCCGGCTCCGCACCCACAGTCCAGCGCCTTACCCGCCGGTATGTCGATCAGATCGAGGAGAGGCGGGTTACCACCGTTGCGGTACCGCAGATCGGCTTCCATACACGACCCCTTGTCGCCATCATCGGAGAAGCTACAGGCAGTCAAGAGAACTCGAAACGTTACTATGACACGCTCCACAACACAGGACTAGCACCTGGAGAGACATTAAAATCACTCTCCGTGCAGATCTCGCGCCGATCCACCGCCCCGACCGCCTCCCTCACCGATCGACCTGCCCGGGTTCTGCTGCTGAGCAGTTCCCGCGGCCTCGGTGGTGGGATCGAGCGTTATCTTTCGACGGTCGAGGAGACACTGCGGGCCGGTGGGGCCGATCTCCTGCGGGTCGACATGCTGGAGCCAGGCGTCGAGCTGACCCCGGCGATCAGGGCGCGCTTCGCGTCGCGCGCGCTCGCTGCGGCGCGCCGCTTCGGCCAGGCCGACAGTGTGGTCGCCGGGCACGCCAACCTCATCCCCGTCGCGGCGGCAGCCGTCCGACTGTCCCGGGCCCGCCTCGGCCCGGTGCTGCTCTACGGCACCGACATCTGGGGCATGCGCCGCACCGACCGCGCGATCCTGCGCGCCGACCCGCTCCTGCGCCCGGTCACGATCAGTTCCTACAGCGCCGGCGCGCTGTCGACGCTGGGGCTGGCGCCCATCCTCCGGCCGGGCATCTCACCGACGTGGCGGGCGACCCTGCTGGCCGAGGCGAGCCGCCGCCGGCCGTTGTCTCCCGTACCGACCATGCTGAGCGTGTTCCGGCTCAGTGACTGGGTGGGCAAGGGTGCGGGGGTCCTGCTGGAGGCCGTGGAGTCCGTCCGGGCCACTCTCGGCCCGGTCCGGCTGGTGTTCGCCGGGCAGGGCCCGGCACCCGGGGCCCTGCACGAGCTGGTGTCCACGCACCCCGACACCGAGCTGCACGAGTCCCCGGCCGACGACGCGTTGGCACGTCTCTACGCCACCGCCGACCTGTTCGCGCTGTGCACCCGCACCCGCTCGCGCGGGCCACGGATCAGCGGCGAGGGCTACGGCATCGTGCTGCTCGAGGCGCAGCTCGCCGGGTGCGCGGTGATCGGACCCGCCTCAGGCGGTAGCCACGACGCCTACCAGGACGGCGTGACCGGGCAGACGCCGATGGACGAGTCGGCGCAGGCGCTGGCGGACGTCCTGCACGGCATGCTCGCCGACCGAGCGCGACTGGCCCGCGTCGGCCGGCGCGCCGCGGAGTGGGCCGAGGCCGCCACCCGGCCCGACGACTACCTCCGCACGGTTTTCACCGCCCTGACCGGACGGCTACCGAGCAGCGAGGGCCGGGACATCCCGGTCCAGCCCACGGGTGCCGGAACCCGGCGGGGGGCGACACGGGTCAATACTCCCACCGGATCGGCGTGACTCCCGGATCCGGATCACGACGAGAGCGTCCATCCCCGGGCCTGAAGGATCCGGACGGTCATGGAGGAACCCGCCTGATCATGAAAAATGCATCGAACGGATCGGACTGATCCTCACGCGACGCGACACACAGGTCAGTAAACCCCGATACCGAACCCGATACGAATATCAAATATCGACCAGAGGCAACCATAACACTATCGGCAGTCAACAGCCGGAAATGGTTGCCGGCCGCTCCTACTCCAGGTAGTCGCGCAGCTTCTGCGACCGGGAGGGATGCCGAAGCTTGGACAGCGTCTTCGACTCGATCTGGCGGATGCGCTCCCGGGTGACCCCAAACTCGCGCCCGACCTCCTCCAACGTACGCGGGTGCCCGTCAGTGAGCCCGAAGCGCAGCTGGATGACCTTCTTCTCCCGGTCGGACAGGGTGTGCAGGACCGAGTCGAGCTGCTCCTGAAGCAGGATGAAGCTAGCCGCGTCGACCGGGACGACGGCGTCGCAGTCCTCGATGAAGTCCCCGAGGTGGGAGTCCTCCTCCTCACCGATGGGGGTCTCCAGCGACACCGGCTCCTGTGAGACCTTGAGGATCTCACGCACCTTGTCCGGAGTGAGATCCATCTCCTTGGCGATCTCCTCCGGGCTCGGCTCCCGGCCGAGGTCCTGCAGGAGCTGCCGCTGGATGCGGATCAGCTTGTTGATGGTCTCGACCATGTGCACCGGGATGCGGATGGTGCGTGCCTGGTCGGCGATGGCCCGCGTGATCGCCTGCCGGATCCACCAGGTGGCATAGGTCGAGAACTTGTAGCCCTTGGTGTAGTCGAACTTCTCGACCGCCCGGATCAGGCCGAGGTTGCCCTCCTGGATGAGGTCCAGGAACAGCATGCCGCGCCCGACGTACCGCTTGGCGATCGAGACGACGAGACGCAGGTTCGCCTCAACCAGCTTGCGCTTGGCGATCTGCCCGTCGCGTTCGATGGCCTCGAGGTCCCGCCGCATCTGCGGGGAAGTTTTCTTGGTGGCCACCGCCAGCTTCTCGGAGGCGAACAGCCCCGCCTCGATCCGCTTGGCGAGATCGACCTCCTCCTCGGCGGTGAGCAGGGGGACCTTGCCGATCTCCTTGAGGTACATGCGCACCGGGTCGGAGGTCGGCGCCTTGAGGGCGAGCTCCTCCTCCTCGCGGCGACGGCGGGCCAGCAGATCCGCCTCGTCGGGGCTCTCACCTCCCGCCTCGAGTACCTCGATGCCCTCGTCGTTCAGCACCTGCAGCACCGTCTCGGCCTGCTCCGGGGGCAGCTCCGCGGCCTGGATGGCGACCGTGACATCCTCGGTGGTGAGGAACCCGATCTCCTTGCCCCGGGTGATGAGGTCCTTGACCTCGTCCACCTGGGCTTCGCGGGGTAGGACGGTAGGACTCATGGGCGGAATCTCGTCACTTCCTTCTCGGGATCGACCCAGGTTACGCGGCACCTACGCCCCGCTCCCGGAGTTGATGCTTGTGCTGCTCCAAAGCAATCAGCTCCCCGAATGCACGGCGGAGGGCCTCGGCGTCGGTCACCCCGTTGAGCCGCTGCACACGCGACTTCAGGTCCGTGATCCGACGGGTCACATGCAACTCCTGTACCCGCGACATCTGTTCGTCGACATAACGATCATCCACATCGTGGTCACACAGCACCCTCTCCACTGCGAGGGCAGTAACGAAGCGTCGCAGCTCCTCCTCCGGAGCCGCCGCGGTCAGCTCGGTCACCCAGGTGGTGACCTCACCGGACCTCGCCAGCCCCGCGCACACCCCACCGGCCTCGGCGATGAGGTCACGGACAGCACGGTGCGCGGGAACAGTGAACATCTCCGGAGCCAGCGTGTCGAACATCGGGCCCGCAAGCCCGGGATACTGAACGGCCAGCTTGAGCGCCTCACGCTCCACGATGGCCGCCGCGTCATCGGCCCCCGCCCCGCGCCGGCGCATCGGCGCGGAACGGGCACCAGCCCGCTCGCCCCCCTGCCGCGACCGGTGCTCGGCCACCCGGCCCACCACGAACCGCTCGTCGAGGAAACCCAGCCAGCGGTCCAGGTTCACCGCGTACCGGTGCCGCAACGCGGCGTCCTTGAGCCGGTTGACCAGCGGCGCGGCGGCGTCCAAGGCGGCGAGCCGGCCCTCGGTGGTGTTGAGGTCGTAGCGGTCGAGCACCCCGCGGATTGCGAACTCGACCAGCGGCACCCGGCTGGCCACCAGATCCCGCACGGCGCCGTCGCCACCGCTCATCCACAGCTCGCAGGGGTCGCGGCCGGAGGATTCCACCGCCACGAAGGTCTGGGTGGCGAAACGCTCCTCGTGCTCGAAGGCGCGTAGCGCCGCCTTCTGCCCGGCCGCGTCGCCGTCGAACGTGAAAATCACCTCACCGCGACGCTCGTCGGAGTCCATGAGCAGCCGGCGGACCACCGCGACGTGCTCGGAGCCGAAGGCGGTGCCACAGGTCGCCACGGCCGTGGTGACCCCGGCGAGATGGCAGGCCATGACGTCGGTATAACCTTCGACCACCACGACCTGGTACCGCCGGGCGATGTCACGGCGGGCGAGGTCGGCGCCGTAGAGCAGGTTCGCCTTCTTGAACAACGGCGTGTCCGGCGTGTTGAGGTACTTCGGCCCGGCGTTCGAGGCGTCCTCCTCGGCGAGGCGCCGCCCACCGAAGCCGACCACCTCACCGGCGAGATCCTTGATCGGCCACATCAGCCGATGATGGAAACGGTCGATCAGGCCCCCGCGGGCGCCCTGTTTGGCCAGCCCCCCGAGCACCAGCTCCTCGCCGGTGAAGCGCCGGGCGAGCAGATGCCGGGTGAGGGTGTCCCAGCCGGTCGGGGCGTAGCCGACCTCGAAGCGCGCCGCCGCGGTAAGATCGAATCCCCGCGCGGCGAGGAAGTCCCAGCCGGCGCGCGCGGAGGCCTGCGACCCTAGCTGCTCGGCGTAAAACTCGGCGGCCACCCGGTGCGCCTCCAGCAGCCGCTGCCGCTGGCTGGACACCGTACGGCCGGTGGTTCCACCGCCCTCGTAGGCCAGCGTCACCCCGGCCCGGCGCGCCAGGCGTTCCGCCGCCTCCCGGAAGGTCAGCCCGTCGATCTCCCGCACGAAGGAGTAGACGTCGCCACCCTGCTGGCATCCGAAACAGTGGAACAGGCCGGTTGCCGCATTGACGTAGAAGG
>NZ_CDWWEW010000128.1:9940-12781 GCF_977966315.1 Frankia sp. CeRuru1 | reverse complement strand
GTGAACGCCTCCAGCCAGGCCGATTCGGGCAGGTTCCACCATTCCTGCTCAGCGGCCGGCAGCAGGGCCGCGAGGGTCCCGAAGGGCCGACGGGCCGCCACGGCCGCGGCCCAGTCCTCGGACTCGCAGCAGGCCAGCAGCTCCTCGCGAGCCGCGTCCGGGGACAACGCGTCGAACCAGCGCATCGCGAGCGCCTCCCGCCCGACGGGCGTCGGAGCGCCGGTGAGCCGCAGCCTCGCCAGCCCGCCGTCGGGTATCGCGTCGACCCGCACGTGGGTGGCCTGGATCGGGACCTCGAGGTCGAAAAGGTGACGGGTGTTCGGCTGCACCCGGGTCCGCGGCAGCATCGGGTACCACTCGGTGATCGCAGTGACGTCGTCGGGATCAAGAAGGTCGGGGTTGTCCGCCGCCCAGAGGGCCACCGCCCGGGGCGCGTTGCCGCGGAAGTGCCGGGTGTCGACCTCGGCCCGCACGATCGTGCCCTGCGTCGCGAGCCGGACCACCGCCCAGTCGTGGCCGTCCCCACGGCGCCGCCGGGTCTCCCAGCCCTCCCCCATCGCCCGGGCCTCACCCGAGGCGTTCAGGTTGTGGCGGTCACCGTAGTGCATGTCGCTGGCGGCCACCACGACGCCGCCCAGGTAGGCGGCGGCGAGATCGGAGGTGACCCGGTCGAACATCCGGGGATCCGGCACCACCGTGCCATGCACGCGCAGCCGGGCGACTCCGCCATCCGGGTGGATGGTCAGGCGCAGATGGGTGATGCGGGTCCGGCCCTGATCAGCCACCGGCAACACGTTGACCGCGTCCGGCGCGATCGGCGTCCGCGGCACCAGCGGGACCCAGGCCACGGGCTCCTCGGCGACCTCCGCCGCGGAGGGATACCCGGGCAGGGTGGCGCCGTGCACCTCGACGGCCCCGGGAGCGTTGCCGGTGAAGTGGGTGGTGTCCACGGTCACCGCGTGGGCGATGCCGGGTGAGCCCAACCGGATGATGGCCCAGTCGGATCCGGGAAGATCCCGCCGCCGACGGGTCTCCCAACCGTCGGTCCACTGGCCCCGTTCGGTGAACACGCCCGGCCGCACGATCGGCGGTTCGGGCAGCAGCATCCGTTCGGCGAACGCGAAGAACTCGTCGTTGACGGCCACGACCGTACCGCCGAAACGGGCCGCCGCGAGATCGACAAGATTCGTCAGGTCGGGCGCGTCGCTCATCGGGTCCTTCCATGGGGTCAACCGGCCGTACGAAACCGGGCCGTTCACGTGTCGTCGGGTGGCCGCACGGCCCGTCACCACCGTGCGGACCGGATCAGGTCGGACGGGACGACGTGTTAGCGGGGCGCAAAGCGTACTTCGGGCCTGCTCCCTCGGGCATGGTCCGCGTCGGTGGGTGCATCGGATCACATCCGTGGGGAGGGCTCCGGTACGCCGGACGGTCCCGTGGCCCGGCCGGGTAATGCCTACCTCTCTAATAGCCGCCCCCGCGGGGGACGATCCCCGTCCGCTCGCCACCCCCGCAGATAGGTCGCCCGCACCACCCCGTTCAACACGCGTCCGGCATAGGGGGTGAGCGGGTGGCGATGCCGCAGCATCGAGGGCTCCACCAGGAACGACGCATCCGGGTCAAAGACCACCAGATCGGCGTCGGCGCCGATCGCGATGCGCCCCTTGCCGGCCAGTCCTACCAGGTCGGCCGGTCCGGCGCACATCCAACCGACGACGTCGGTGAGGGTGTGCCCCCGCGCCCGGGCCTGAGTCCAGACCGCGGGTAGCCCGATCTGGACAGACGCGATGCCACCCCACGCCGCCGCGAAATCACCGGTGTCGAGCTGCTTCAACGCGGGAGTGGACGGCGAATGATCAGTGACGATCCCGGCGAACAGGCCCTGGGACACCCCGTCCCACAACCGGTCCAGATTCCTGCTGTCCCGGATGGGAGGTGCGCACTTGAAGACGGTGGCTCCGTCGGGGACCTCCTCGGCCGTGAAGGTCAGGTAGTGCGGGCACGTCTCCACGGTCATCGGCAACCCCGCGTCCCGCGCCGCGAGCACGTCGTCGAGGGCATCGGCCGCCGCCAGATGCAGCACGTGCAGGCGGGCACCGGTGGCGGCGGACAGCGCCGCCAGCGCGGCCACGGCCTCGGTCTCCGCGGCCGGCGGGCGCGACGCCAACCAGCTGGCGAAGGCCCGCCCCACGGTGGGAGGTGCCACGGCGAGAACGGAGGGCGCCTCGGCGTGCACGACGGTGAGGGCCCCCATCCGGGCGGTACGCCGGGCGGCGGCCCCGAGGACGTCCATCGAGACGTGCGGGAACTCCTCGACCCCCGACGGGGCCAGGAAGGCCTTGAATCCGAAGACCCCGGCGCCGTGCAGGGCGGCCAGATCATCGAGGTTGCGGGCGTCGGCACCGATGATGCCGCCCCAGAAGCCGACGTCAACGGCAACCTGGCCGGCCGCCACCGCGCGTTTGGCGGCCAGCGCGGCGAGCGAGGTCGTCGGCGGAACAGAGTTCAGCGGCATGTCGATGATCGCGGTGACACCGCCGGCCGCGGCGGCCCGGGTCGCGGTCGCGAACCCCTCCCACTCGGTCCGCCCCGGTTCGTTGATGTGCACATGGGAGTCGACCACGCCGGGAAGCAGAGCCAGGTTGCCGAGGTCCGTGACCAGGGTCCCGGGAGGGGTCTCGTCCGCGGCGGTGATCGCGGTGATCCGGCCGCCCGCGACGTGCACGGCTGCCGGGCGCTCGCCCCCGGGCAGCACGACCCGCCGTGACCGTAGCACCTGTGGCCGCTCCGGCAGGACGTCCGCGGTGGGCTCGTTCATGCCGCCGGAACACCTTGTCCCGG
>NZ_CDWWEW010000128.1:0-9773 GCF_977966315.1 Frankia sp. CeRuru1 | reverse complement strand
TGGTCGTCGGGGGGATGGTGACGAGGTCCTCGGGTCGCACCGGAACGCGCCGCAGGTCCCGTCCGACGGCGGCCCGGATCGCCGCGATGATCGCCGGGGTCGCGGTACAGGTAGGCGCCTCCCCCACGCCCTTCACCCCGTAGGGCGCATCCGGCTGCGGATGGGTGACGGCGACGAAGTCGAGGTCCGGGACGTCGGCGATGGTCGGCAGCAGATAGTCGTGAAACGTGGGGTTGACCACCACCCCGTCCACCGTGACCAGCTCCTCCATGACGGCGAGGCCCAGCCCCTGGGCAGTGCCCCCCTCGACCTGACCACGCAGCGCCAGGGGGTTGAGCACCGTACCGCAGTCCTGGGCCAGCGCCATCGACACAACCCGCACGAGACCGAGGTCCACATCGACATCGACGACCGCGCGGTGCGCCGCGGCGGCGAAGGCCACGTGCGGATCGCCCTGTCCGTCGGCGTCCAGCGCGGAGGTACGCCGGTGGTGGAAGGTGTACTCCGCTTCAATCGGCCCGTCGGCCAGCGCCTCGGCGAGCGGGACCCGCAGCCCGGCCTCCACCCCGACGATCTCCCCGGCGTTGATGGTCAGCGTCCGTCGAGGTGCCTCGACGACCTCCGCGGGCAGTCCCACGGTGCGGGCGACCCGGGCGAGCAGGCGATCGGCGACCGCGGCGCAGGCTCCGCGCACGGCGCCTCCGCTCATCCAGGTCTGCCGGGACGCGCTGGTCGATCCGGCACTGCCGACCGCGGTGTCCGCAGGCGCCAGCACAACCTGTTCGACGCCGAGCTCGGTGCGGGCGATCTGCCCCGCGATCGTCACGAATCCCTGGCCCACCTCGGCACACGCGCTGTGCAGCCGGGCCCGCACCGTTCCGTCTTCAGCCAGCTCCAGGCGGGCACGGGCGACGGAGGAGTCGTCCATGCCCTCCGAGAAGAGCAGGTTCTTGTAGGCCAGGGCGTAGCCGACCCCCCGACGGACCCGGCCCGGTTCGGCCGCGGCCGGTCGGCCGCCGGGCAACGCGGTCACCGCGACATTCGCCGGCATCGCCGGCGGGAGCGGACGCGAGGCCACCGCCTCGATGACCTCCCGCGCCGGCAGCGGTGCGCCCATCACCTGACCGGTGGGCAGCACATCCCCCGGTCGGACGGCATTGCGGACGCGCAGGCCCACCGGATCCATGCCGAGGGCGTCGGCCAGCCGATCCATCTGGGCCTCGTGACCGATGGTCACCTGCGGCACCCCGAACCCCCGCATGGCGCCGCACGGGGGGTTGTTCGTCCGCACGACGACTCCGTGCAGGTGGGCGTTCGGGACCCGGTACGGACCCGCGGCATGGGTGACCGCGTTCGCCAGCACCGCCGGCGAGGACGACGCGTAGGCACCGCCGTCCAGCACCAGCCGCGCCCGCACGCTGACCAGGCCCCCGTCGGTGGTGGCGCTGTGCTGGAACCACATCCGGGCCGGATGCCGGTGCGGATGGCCCAGGAAGGACTCGACCCGGTCGTAAGCGATCCGCACCGGAAGCCCCGTAACCCGGGCGAGCAGGGCGCCGTGGATCTGAAGGGTGACGTCCTCCCGGCCGCCGAAGGCACCCCCCACACCGGCCAGGGTGAGCCGGACGAGCTCCTCCGGGAGACCGAGGCAGGCCGCAATCTGCTCCCGGTCCGAATGCAGCCACTGGGTCGCCACCCGCATGTCCACCCCACCATCGGCGGCCGGCATCGCCAGGGCCGCCTCAGGAGCGAGAAACGCCTGGTCCTGCATCCCGACGAGGTAGTGGTCCTCGACCACCACCGGGCCGAGCGCGTCGGGATCGCCGTGGCGCAGCTCGATCTCGCGGTACAGGTTGCCCGCCGGATGCAGCGGCTCGGCATCCGGCTGCCATACCCGGTCGGGGTCGGTCGAAGGTGCCAGCGGCTCGTAGCCCACCTCGATCGCGGCGAGCGCCCGGCGCGCGGTCCGGACGTCGACCGCGGCCACGGCGGCGACCGGTTCCCCCGCGTACCGGACCTCGGTCGCGGCGAACACCGGCTGGTCGGCGACGATCAGCCCGTAGGTGGCCGTGCCGGGGACGTCGGCGGCGGTCACCACCCCCACGACGCCGGGCAGCCGGCGCGCGGCGTCGACGTCGACGCGCCGGATCCGCGCCCGGGCATGGGGCGATCGCAGGGTGCGGGCGTGCACCATCCCCGGAACACGCAGATCACCAACGTAGGAGAAGCTACCGGTCACCTTGTCCGGCCCGTCCGGACGACGCACCGGACGACCGATCCCCGGACTCATCGGCCCACCCCCCGGCGGGGCGAAGCAGGTGTATCCCCCGAAGGCAGGGTGCCCCGCTCAGCCTGCACTGTTCTGATGGCAGCGAGTATCCGGCCGTAACCGGTGCACCGGCAGATGTTGCCGGCCAACGATTCCCTGATCTCCTCCTCGTCCGCACCCGGCCGCCGGGTGAGCAGGTCCGTCACCGCGACCACGAACCCTGGGGTGCAGAAGCCGCACTGCACGGCACCCTCCTCGAGGAACGCCGCCCGCACGGCCCTGGCGGGTCCCGCCGTCCTCAGACCGGTAACGGTGATCACCTGGGCGTCGTCGGCGTCCGCGGCGAGCACCGTGCAGGACGCCACCAACCGGCCGTCCAGGAGAACGGAGCAGGCACCGCAGCGCCCCTGCTCGCACGCGTCCTTCACCGAGGTCACCCCGATGACGTCCCGCAGGACGGTGAGCAGGGAGTCCCCGATCCAGGCGCCGGCCACCGTGTGCAGGAAGCCGTCGACATGGAGGTGATACGGCGCGACGACACCGTCGTCCGGCCAGGACGACCCGGCCGGCGGTCCGGCCGGGACCTCCCCCGCGAAACGGGCGGTCATGGCCGGGCGTCCCGCTCGGCTCCAGGGTCCACCGGCGCCCCCGCGGCCTCCAGGCATCGGGTGAACGCCCGGGCGGCCAGCACACCGGCAGCATGCCGGCGGTAGTCGGCGGAGACCCGCGGACCCGCCGCGAGCTCCGGCCCGGCCCGCGAGACCGCCTCGCTCACCAGCTCACCGAACCGGCGGGCCGCCGACGAGGACGCAGCCCCTGCGGACCAGTCCACCTCGTCGTGTGCGAACCGCTCGGCGACGGTCATCCGGATCGGCAGCCGACCCACCCCCCCGACCGCGCAGGCCAGTCGATGGCGCATCCGGTCAACGAGGACGGCGCACGACACCAACGCCTGGTAGGCGGCCTGCCTGCCCCCGATCTTGAGATAGCTCTGCGGTCCGGCCGGCCGCGGCAGCCTTACCGCGGTGACCAGGGCGTCGGGGGCGAGCCCGTCGGCGAGGAACGCGGGCAGTGTCATCCGGCCGGGTCCGCGCGGCGAGGCCACGAGGATCTCGGCGTCCGCGGCGGTGAGGAAGGTGAGCAGGTCACCGGTGGGACGTGCCGAGCCCAGCGCGCCACCGACCGTGCCGAGGTTGCGGATCTGCGCGGAACCGACCACCCGGGCGGCGAGGGCGAGGCCAGGCGACAGTGACCAGCCCGCGAGGTCGGTGTAAGTCACGCCCGCGCCGACGGTGAGCGAGTCCGCCCCGGCGCCGCGGACCCGCAGTTCCAGAACCCGGCGCAGGGCGACTACCGCCCCCGGCCGACGCTCGCCGGACCGGAGTGCGGGGACGAGATCGGTGCCGCCGCCCAGCAGATCGACCGCCCTGCCGGCGTCACGGGCGGTGGCCAGCATCTCCACTGCCTCCCCGACCGTGCGTGGACGGAACATGACGGCCGTCGCACCGCTAGTCGTCACAGCGGCCTCCCCCGCCCGATCCGACCAGTGGTCCGACCAGTGGGAGGAAGCACGGGAGGGGACGACGCGGGAAGCCGGCCGGCGGTCCGGGGGTCGGGCAGGCAGGCGGACGAACGCTGCATGAGAACCGACCATAACGGCGGAAGGTTACGTGGATGTTCATCGAGACGGACGCTCAGTGACGTAGTTCTGATCTTGCTTGGCGGCGGCGTTCATCACCTCACCTGCGCTATCTCACCTGCGTTATCGCCAGCTTCCACCCGCACCGACCCAGGCCGACACCCCCACCGTCACCCAGCGTTACCTTACCGATGCTGGCACGAACTGCGGAGAGGGAGGCGACAGGTTTGAGGTGGACATGTCAGGGCCGGGTGTAGAGGGCGCAGCCCCATCCGGCCAGCGTGCGCAGCGGGAACGGCAGCCGGCAGCCGAGATCGGCTGCAGCCGTGTCCACCGCGGCCAGCTCTCCCAGCACCGCCTCCCAGGGCGCGTCACTCATCACCCCGAGCAGGGGCAGCGCGCACGCCGCCCGCACCCAGCCCTGGTCGACCACCACATAGCCCCCGCCCATGCCCTCGAGGGCCCGGGCGGCGGTCACCATGTCGTCGTCCCGTGCCCCGACGACGATCAGATGCCCCGGCGGCTCCGCCGTCGTGACCGCGAGCGCGCCCCGGGTCAGCCCGCACCCGCGGAGCATCCCGACGTCGATCTCGTCCGAGGAGCCGTCCCGACCGAAAATTGCGATCTTGAGAAGGTCCCGGGACGGATCGGCCACCGCCCAGCCGTCCCGCAGGGTGGGTTCCACCCGCACGGTACGGAGCCCACGCGGGCGGGAGAGGTCGGAGACCTGACCCGTCCCGGTCATCCGCAACGCCCGCGCTGATCCATCGACGGGCGGCGCCGTCCCCGGGTCGCGAGGGGGATCGACGCTCACCACGACCACACTGGCATCTTGCCGGTGGGACCGTCGCAGGCCGGGGGATGTGAAGGAGCCGGCGTGCAGGTTCGCCGGGAGTCGTGTCCGGCCGGTGGCCCAGGCGGGCGAGATGTCGAGGTTGTCGAACAGGGGTCGGCCGCATTCCGCGGCAATCCGGCCACCCGCCACCACCACATCGGGCGGCGCGGTTCCGGCCAGGGAGGAGACGACCTGGAGATCGGCGAAGCGGGTGGGCGCGATCGACCCCAGGGTGGGTTCCAGATCGTGCCTGCGGGCGGGGAGCAGGGAGAACCGCCGGATGGCGTCGATCTGGCCCATCCCCCGACCGACCGCAAGTCGCACGTCGTGATCGAGATGCCCGACCGTGGCGAGCTCCGCGACCGATCTGGCCCTGCCCCGGACCGGCTCGGCCCCGCTGTCGGCCGCCCGCAGCAGACCGCCGGCCTCCGTGGCGGACGACTTGACGGGCGCCGCCCCTACCGAGGACAGCGCGGTCAGCGCGGAGGCGGGCGGTATCGGAGGCACCTCGACGACCGGGGCGGCGGGCGCCCCGGTCCCGGGAACCTGCCCCGCTCGGACCAGCACCCGCAACGGGGTCAAGGATCCCGTCACCAGATCCACACCGCGCAGACCGCCCAGCGCGACCAGGACGGCCGGGTCGGTCACCAGAGTGACGGTTCCCCGCGGGACGATCAGGCGAGCCAGTTCCCCCGGAGTGAGCAGCGTCTCCTCGACGCGCAGGCCGGCGTCGACATAGGCCGGCAGGACGAATCTGCCGGCGGCGTCGAGCGAGCGCCGGCCCGCCAACGTTCCCGGCTTCGTGACCGCGGCGATGTAGCACCCCACGATCAGGATGTCCCGCGCGGCCACGGCACCGCTGTGGACGGCGACGACGAGCCCACCGCGTACGACGAGGTCGGCCTCCTCCTCACCCGCGGCAACCCGACGCAGTCGAGCGAGCTGTGCCTCGGACGGACGCAGCAGGTCCGCGCCGACCACGGGTACCTGACCGGTCGGACCAGTAGCCGCCGCCGGATCACGCGGGTCAGCCGCAGGAGCGGTGGTGGAGGAGGTCGTGTTCGACGCCGCCGTGCGGGCCGGGGTCGCCGATCGGTGGGGCGTGGCAGACGCCGATCGGTGGGGCGTGGCAGAGGAGACGGTCGGCTGGGGCGCCCGTCCGGACACCGTCATCAGCCGGAGTCCCCAACTGGAGCGTTCGGCGTTCATGGCGGCCTCTCGTCTGCCAGTCAGCACCGAGGCTGCACCCGATGGCGGCACGCCCGGAAGGGGATCACGTATGACCAACGGCGAAATCACCCCCATTACTTCCTTTGCTCCAGAACAAGCCGGGTGCCCCCGGAGCCGGCGGACCAGCACCGCCCGCCGGGAGGGCGGCGATGGCGTGATTGTTGTTTGCCACGTGTCATTACCCGCCATGCGCCGGAGCCGGCCGGTAACGCAGGTGGAACACCATGTTGACCAGAGACGGGAAGAACACGGCGATCCCGGCGATCATGCCGGCCGCGGCACGGCGCCGCCCGAAGACCAGTGCGAGCAACCGAACCCCTGTCAGTCTCATTCCGGGCACACCCCCACCTGCCGGTCGGTCCGACCGGCCCGAGCGGTTCCCCGGACGTTAGAAAGGAGGCGTATCGGTCCCATCGCGCCCGGATGAATTACCAGTAACTCCATTCTTGCTGTTGACGGAACCACACTCCCGCGGCGTCCCCGGCAATATCGGGACGGAAACCTGGACGAAACTTTTCTTGGGTTTCGGGAGTGTCGCCGTTCACCTGACCGTCACATTGCACCCCGATATGCCCGACGAGCATCGGGGCCGGAGCGTCACCGGCATGTCGTGGACCGCGCCGAACCGAACCGGGCCGACGGCATTCCCCGGCCTGCTAGGCTTCGCATTCGTGCTGCTGAGCCCCCATGAACAGGAACGACTGCTGATCCATGTGGCGGCCGGGCTCGCCCGTGAACGGCGAGCCCGTGGGCTGCGGCTGAACCATCCCGAAGCGACCGCGATCATCACCTCGTTCCTGCTAGAGGGCGCGCGGGACGGTCGCAGCGTCGCGGACCTGATGAGCGCCGGGCGAACCGTGCTCACCCGGGATGACGTCATGGAGGGTGTGCCGGAAATGCTCGGCGAGGTGCAGGTCGAAGCCACCTTCCCGGACGGCACCAAGCTGGTCACCGTCCACCGGCCGATCCCGTGATCCCCGGGGAGATCCTGACCGGCGACGATCCCGTCGAGATCAACGCCGGACGCCCGGTACGCACGGCGCTGGTCCGTAACACGGGCGACCGGCCGGTGCAGGTCGGCTCGCACTACCACTTCGCCGCGGCGAACCCCGCTCTCGACTTCGACCGGGCTAGTGCCTGGGGCCACCGGCTCGCGGTGCCCGCCGGCACCGCGGTCCGCTTCGAGCCCGGCGTGGAACGCGAGATCGAGCTGGTGCCGCTGGCCGGCACCCGGGTCGTGCCGGGCCTGCGGCCGGAATCGGCCGGCCCGTTGGACGCAGCGAGCGGCACCCGGATTGCGGACACCGCGACGATCGAGGACATACCAGGCTTTCAGGGAGAGGGTTCGTGAGCCGACTCGACCGCCCCCGCTACGCGGCGCTGTACGGCCCCACGGCCGGCGACCGTATCCGGCTCGCGGACACCGACCTGTTCATCGAGGTAACGGAGGACCGCAGCCGCGGGCCGGCGGGCACCGGGACCGGCGACGAGGCTGTCTTCGGGGGCGGCAAGGTCATCCGTGAGTCGATGGGACAGTCCCTGGCGACCCGCGCCGAGGGTGCGCCCGACCTCGTCATCACCGGTGCCGTCGTTCTCGACCACTGGGGTGTGGTCAAGGCCGACGTCGGGATCCGCGACGGCCGGATCGTCGCACTGGGTAAGGCTGGCAACCCGGACACGATGGACGGCGTCCATCCCGACCTGGTGATCGGGCCCGGCACCGAGATCATCGCCGGTAACGGAAAGATCCTCACCGCCGGCGCGGTGGACTGCCACGTCCATCTGATCTGCCCACAGCAGGTTCCGGAGGCGCTGGGCGCCGGCATCACCACGCTGATCGGCGGCGGCACCGGCCCGGCCGAGGGCACGAAGGCGACGACGGTGACGCCCGGATCCTGGAACCTGGCGCGGATGCTGTCCGCGCTGGACGACTGGCCGGTCAACGTCGTCCTGCTCGGCAAGGGCAACACGGTCAGCGACGAGTCGATGTGGGAACAGCTGCGCGCCGGGGCGGCCGGCTTCAAGCTGCACGAGGACTGGGGGACGACGCCGGCCGCGATCGACGCCTGCCTGCGGGTCGCCGACGCCGCCGGCGTCCAGGTTGCGCTGCACTCCGACACCCTGAACGAGGCCGGCTTCGTCGAGGACACGCTGGCCGCCATCGCCGGCCGGGCGATCCATGCGTACCACACCGAGGGGGCCGGCGGCGGGCACGCCCCGGACATCATCACGGTCGCGGCCGCCGGCAACGTGCTGCCGTCATCGACGAATCCGACCCGCCCGCACACCGTTAACACCCTCGACGAGCACCTCGACATGCTGATGGTCTGTCACCATCTCAACCCCAGCGTGCCCGAGGACCTGGCCTTCGCCGAGAGCCGGATCCGGCCGTCGACGATCGCCGCCGAGGACATCCTGCACGACCTGGGCGCGATCTCGATGATCGGTTCGGACTCGCAGGCGATGGGCCGGATCGGCGAGGTCGTCCTGCGTACCTGGCAGACCGCGCATGTGATGAAGCTCCGGCGCGGGTCCCTGGCCGGCGACAATCGGGCCGACAACGCCCGGGCCCGGCGCTACATCGCCAAGTACACGATCTGCCCGGCGGTGGCGCACGGCCTGGACGCAGAGATCGGCTCGGTGGAGCCTGGCAAGCTCGCCGACCTGGTGCTGTACGACCCAGCGTTCTTCGGGGTGCGGCCGTCACTGGTCCTCAAGGGCGGGTTCATCGCCTGGGCCGCGATGGGCGATGCGAACGCCTCCATCCCGACCCCGCAGCCGGTGCTGCCCCGACCGATGTGGGGAGCCGCCCGTGGTCCGGCCGCCGCGTCGTCGTTGGCCTTCGTCGCCCCGGCGGCGATCGAGGACGGGCTGCCCGGACGGCTGGGGCTCGCCACCCCGGTGGTGCCGGTCGCGGATGTGCGCCGCCGCGGCAAGACGGATCTTCCCGAGAACACCGCGACACCGGACATCCGGGTGGACCCGGACACGTTCACCGTCACGGTGGACGGTGAGGCGATCGAGGCGGATCCGGTGAGCGAACTCCCAATGGCCCAGCGCTACTTCCTGTTCTGACGGCGGCTGTCCTTATGATCGCTCCTGCTGTGGGATCCGGAGCGTTCGCACTCCCACTCGTGGTCGTCGTCGTCCCATTCGGCGTAGTAGCCGGCCTGGCAGCGGGGCTTGGGCGGCCGGTCCTGGCCGCAGGAGGTCAGAACGGGAGACAGTGCGACCGCCACCAGCGTCACACCGGTCACGCGGGCGCGTGGGCGTCCGCGTCTCGACCGTGATCCAGACCATGATCCAGGCATCTCCCACCTCTTTCGGGATCCGCTTTCGGGGTCCGCCGAAGGGCTCCCGCGGAACGGGATGCCATCGCCGGCCTTGCTCGCATGATTCGGCGCTCGCGTGATCCGGCATCGACCGCCGGCGGCGAACTCTTCCACACCAGGGTGGGCAGCATGACGGACTTGTCGTCCGAACGACGGATGGACTTCGACCACACGACACCCGGTCATGACGGCGGAGCCTCGTGTGACAGCGATATCGCAGGTGAGGGCGATATCGCACGGGACGGCGGGACCGGGGACGAGGCTGGTCCGACCGGGCGATCCGGACGGCGGGCGACGCTGCTGGTCCTCGCGGACGGCCGGATGCCCACGGGAGGTCACGCCCACTCGGGCGGTGTCGAAGCCGCGGTGACGGACGGGAGTCTGGCAAACCTGGCCGACCTGGCGGTGTTCCTCGTCGGACGGCTCACCACGACCGGCCTGGTCGCCGCGGCCTTCGCGGCCGCGGCC
>NZ_CDWWEW010000127.1:0-12788 GCF_977966315.1 Frankia sp. CeRuru1 | reverse complement strand
CGCACCGCCGACGACAACCCGAATCGACTACACCACGCAAACCGGCTGAAGGTTTGCGTACTCCGCCCCGCTGGGCAAGGTCGGCAATCGCCAATCGGGATCTCGGAGCACGCGGCACCACGGGCCGGGCGGGCACGCCCCAAGCTGCCAGCTCATCGAGCACGCCAGCGCCACCCGGCCACTGCTCCTGGTGTGGTCTCGCAGGCGCCAGTGACTCCGGCAAGGGCTGTCGGGTGCCTACAGGTCGGGACTCGCGCTGGCAGCATCAGCGGCTATGCCGGACGCTTCGCAAGTCGGGCCGGCCGCTACTGGCAGACTCGGCTATCAGAACTTGCTGAGGCTTCCCGGCGCGCGGTCAGCCAATAGTCCTACGGCTTGCGGGTCACGCCGATGACATGAGCGCTTGTTCCGAGCTGACTTGGACCGAACGTGATGACGACCGCCGCATGCGCCTCACGCCTGAGCGCAGGGGGCACCGTCCTACGTGGTGCGCGCTCAAGGCCGGCAGCATCGACGGGTCCGCACCGAAACCCTGCGCCCACTGTCCGGACGGCGGTGGACCCCTCCCGCTGGCTGTTCGCGGTCCCGACGCCGGCCGAGGTGCCCCTGGCCTCGCCTCTCCGCCGCGGTCGTGTCGGCGAGTTGACCACGTGGATCGACGCCTTCGACCAGAGCCGCATCAGGTCCGAGCAGAACGACACGGGAGGTCGATCACTTCTCTCGGCAGACAAATGATCATCCGGTGGTGCCGTGAACAGCGCATTCACCCCTGCAAGCCCCTGATCTTTACGAGCGGCGTCGCTCTGAATCCGGAGTGCCCAGGGGGCTATCGCAGCCATCTAGCGCCAGATGGCACGCCGAACCCCTTGACAGTGCGCGCCGCGTTGGTCACACTGCGAATTAAGTGTGGGCCAGGACAATGCCAACTCCGATCGCGGGGGTAAACATGAGCACTGCGGCGATCACCACAGCCCAAGAGGCGGTCATCGACATCCCGCTTCCCACTGACACCTGGCACGAACTCGTCGACGAGTCGGTCGAGTTCGAGGTTCAGACGGTCTCCATCGACGGGGGCCACTTTGGAACCACTTTCCGCCGCTGCTAGTCGCGGAAGGCGGCAGATGGGATCCTGAGGATTTCAGGTCCCATCTGCCTGTCCGCGTCTTTACCTGCGGAGCTATTCGCCTGCGGAGAAAGCCCTCTTGTTAGCGCCGATGGGCCTGGCCGGAACAATCCGGGGGATGGATCGGACTATGGGAGATCTGGCTTTTGCGGTGGCAAAACTCGGGCAGCTTCGGCGTCGGAGCATCACGCCCGCATTGACGCGTGACGCGGACATCCTGAGAAATCTCCGCCGGGACGGCATAGCTCTGATTCCCCGCTTTGTCGACGGACAGGTGGTTAGGGCCATCAGGGCAGAGGTGCACAGTAACACCGATCTGCTCGGCGAGGCCGTCCATCCTGATATCGCAAAGCGGAATGCCCGGCGCCTGCTTCTCAATCCGCGAAGCCACGTTCCGAGTTCGAAGCAGGTGTTTGACGACAGCCGTATCCGCGATATCGCGCGAGCCTACCTCTCACCTCATGCGGTGCCGGACAGAGAAGCGATCCAAGCCAAGATCGTGGTTGGCGAGGAGAGCATCGTTGACCTTTACCACATCGACGAGTGGCGCCCACTGCTGTCCGTGTTCGTCTACTTGGCCGATGTCGGATCCGACAACGCCGCGATGGAGTACCTCGTTGGTAGTCATCGATGGTCGCCGTGGAGGATCCGCCTGGAACAGGATTTCTTTGAGTACTACCGCAAGCGCGCGGATGGCCAGTACGCGAATGAGGAGAGCGCCTACGCCGGATGTATCCTGCCGACTCAGGCACGGAGACTGAGGGCACGACACAACTGGCGGTCGATGTCCTGCGACGGACCCGCGGGTACCCTCGTCGTCTTTGACAATCTGGGGCTGCATCGCGCGCGTCCTCTTCTCAAGGGGTCTCGCTTGCTGCTTTCCTCCTATTGGCAGCTGCCGGAGGAGGGGAATCTTGGGTAGCCGCTTTGCGTAATTCAGACGCCTTGCGCCCGTCCGACAACGGCCGCCGATAGGTTACGATAGTTTTCTGTGCGAGCTGATCGGACGGACATGGACACAACCGAAGCTCGAAGCGAGGAGGCGCGAGAGCGCCAGCAGCTGATCAATAGGATCACCCGCCGGGCTTGGCTGGATAAGGATTTCCGCCAGCTGCTCGTCGACGATCCGTCGGCTGCGGTGCTGGCGGAATTCGGTGAGATCCCGGCTCTGTTGCAGGGCTTCACGCTCCGACCTGCTTCGGTCGACCGTGCCGTCCTACGCGAGCGGGGCGACCGCCAGACTCTTCGGATCAGGCCCAAGTCCGGCGATCGGCCGATCAGCCTCGTGCTGCGAAGATTCTTGGGCGAGAAAGAGCTGATCGCGGTCCTCTACACCCGACGGTGCGCGTTCGCCTGCACGTTCTGCACTCTGCCGTCCGCCGGGGCGATTATCGATGTTTCCTCGGCAGAGTTGGCCGGCCAGTTGGATGCGATGACCGAATTCGTTCGGAAGGAACAGGCAGGCCAGATAGCTCGGGTGGCGCTCGGCAACGAGGGTTCCTTCCTCGACGAACGCACGCTCCCGATCGGACAGCTTGGATCGGCGATGGCCGCCGCGCGTAGCATTCCCGGTGCTAGGGAGATCATTCTGGAGACCCGCCCCGAGTTTGTCACGCCGATGACACTAGGTACGGTCGACTCGCTCAAGGGGGACTGCACGGTCGCTTTGAAGATCGGCCTTGAGAGTAGTGACGACCGTCTACGCAATGACATTCTAGGAAAACGGATGTCGTTGACGGACTTTGAGGCTGCCGTCCGCTATGCAAGCTCTTTTGGCTACGCTCTTGAGAGTTACGTCCTGCTGAAGGCGCACCCTGAGCACACTGACGCACAGGCACGTAGTGAGGCCATCGAAACGTGTGAGTACATCAAGCGGGTGTGCGCGGAACACGAAGTCAGGCTGACGTTGCGCGTCAACTCGATGTACATGGCAGCCGGCTCACCTTGGGCAATTCGGGCCAGGGCTGCGGGGTGGACCCCGCCCTCGGTCTTCGACATCGCCGAAGTGATGTGGGCGGTCGGGACAGATCAGGTGCGCGTGTTCGCCGGTGTGTCCGAGGAGGGCTTGGCCACACGCGATGGCCATTTCGTCGCCCGTGAAGACTTCCAGAAGTGGGCCTTGCACGCGCTTGAGGAGTACAACAGCAGCGGCGACCGCAATCTGCTGGCGAAGGTCGCGCAGTTCCGGGCGGGCAGCGCCGGGGACCGGGAATGATTACGCACCAACGACCGGTCGGCGAAGGTCGGTTCGCCGGCCTGATGAAGGATCTTGGCCCGGTCCCGCGAGCGCTGATCGCAGAGCTTCGTGAGCGTGCGGTCGCGTTAGGCGAAACCTGGCCTCAGGCTGGCGCGAGGTTTTCGCGGAGGAACGAGGGTCTCGACAACATCGCACTGATGTTCCCCGCAGACTACCCGGCGTCGCACCTGAACTCTAGGCCGACGGAGCACTGGGGCGGGTGGTGCGACTGCGTCATACCGCTGATCGACCTGGTCGCGGACCGACTTCGCCTCGAATCGTACCGACCGGCGAAGGTGATCCTTTCCCGTCTCAGGGCGGGCGCTGTCATCGCTGAGCATGTCGACCTGAACCAGTCCTCGCAAGTCCCCAACAAGATCCACTTGCCAGTAATTACGTCGCCCCAGGTGACCTTCACTGTCGAGGACAGTCGGTATCACCTAGAGCCGGGCCGGGCGTACGAGATTAACAACTTGCGTCGGCACGCCGTCTACAACTGTGGTGATGTCGACCGCATTCATCTGATCATCGAGGTATACCCACACGCTCCGCTGGGCCAGCATCGCCGCTGATGACGATGGAACCGAAGCTCGCACTCGACGTTGATGTCTTCCTGGTTGGCCGGACGCTGCTCCTCCATCGCCGCGGTGGCCCCGTCGTACGTTTCCGCGCGACGCCGTCCGCGCTGTCCGCGGTAGCTCTCCTGGCCAGCCCTCCAACGAACACGCCTTCGTTGGAAGCCGGGAGCCCGCAACGAGTCCATGAGACCATTGCCGCCGCGCTGGACCGGGCAGGTCTCCTGGCGCCAACGCCCTTCGACGAGCCAGGCCCCGACTGGAGCCAGGATGTCGGACACGGGGCTCCGCAGCTCAAGCGGGCACGGATCAATCGGCTTCACGACGAGTGGGAGCAAGAACCAGAATCCAACGAAACTGTCCTGTTCTTGGTGGAAAGCTGGGCCGATCTGATTCTGTTCCATCCCCCCGACGTTCCGACCGCTCGGGCATGGGCTGTATGCCGACTCCGCGGAGGCACAGTCCAGGTGTCTGCCCCGCTTGGCGGACCTGAGCAGGTGATGTGCCGGGACTGCCTGCGGGGACGCGTGATCGGCCACGACGACGTTCTGCGAGCTCTTTGGCCGAGCCTGTCCAGTGGCGCCTGCACGAGGCTCACTACCGGTGCGCCGCCGTCGCGGGCCGCGATCGAGTTGGCACGATCCGCTTTACGAGCGATCATCTCCGACGGCCGCCCGGGAATCCTGCACGCGAGTGCGGTCGAGGCCGCTAACACTCTGCATCCTGTCGTGGCGTACGCCGACTGCGGGCATGGACAGCCTCCTCACCGCGTTTCGAGGTGGCCGGGCGAACCCGCTGCCTCCAAGCTGGACCTGCCGGCCGGGTTGGCTAGGGCATGGGAGAAGCTGAGGTCTCTGCTCGGCTCGGTCACCGGCCTGGTCGAGGCTCCGAGGTTGGTCAAAGAGTGCGAGACACCCATTCCCGTGGCCACAGCGCGCTACGCCGATGCCAGCGGTGAGGGCTCAACCGTCGAGGTGGGACCGGACGGGGCGATCACCCACGGCGTGAACCCCTGCCGGGATGCCTTCGGCAGTGGGCTGACAGCGCCGCAGGCCATTGCTCGGGCCGCTCTCGAAGGACTGGAGCGATACTGCACGTTCCGGCAGCCGCAGGATCCGATCTTGTCTCGCGGGCAGGCCCTTCCGACGCTGGCTCACCTGTGCCCCGCACGAAGAGTCGTAATCTCAGCGGGCGAGGACCTACAGTGCTGCGCGGAGGAGGAGTGGGTCCTCTGCTCCGTATCTGACGGTGCGTCAATGATGGCCGTGCCTGCTGAACGTTGCTACCACCGGCACCGTCGGCCGACGCCCGGCGGCGCCACGGGGATGGCCGTGGGCGAGACGCGCGATGATGCCGTTGTCGCGGGCTTTCTAGAATATGTCGAGCGAGAAGCTGTCAATGCGTGGTGGCGCGAGGCCCGAGTGGGCACGAGGATTCCCCTCGACCGGGTCGAGGATGAGGTCGTGGAGATCATGACCTCCTACCACCGACGCGCTCGCGCCCGTTCGCTGTTCGCACTTCGGGTACCGTCGCCCCTGCCGGATGTCCATGTCGTCGTCGCCGCGTCCAGCCTGGCCGAACTCGGATTTCCTCTGCTGGGCATGGGTGCGGGCCTGAGCCTAACAGATGCCACGGCCAAGGCGCTCCGGGAAGTAGCCCAGGCGTTCGCGTTCCAGAGGGCGGAGCAACGAAAGTGGGCTGCTGTGCCTAACGGAGCCGTGCAATGGCTTTTGGCTCAGGCCGGTGCACCCCAACTCGAATGGGACGAGCGGATGCCTGCGAGAATACAGGGAACGGACGGTCTGATCCGCGTCGGGGATATGGCCCGCAATGCGGGTCGGATCCCTCTAGTTTTCGACTACCGGCGACCGGAGGTGCCGTTCGCGTGCGTGCGGGTACTGGTAACGCCAGGCCCCGGCGATGACCTCACTCGCCTGACTGCCCCGTCCGGGTGGGGGGACCTGCCCTGGTGAACGAACCGGAGATCTTCGTCGTCGGGTCGGCCCGCGCCGGCACGAGCACTCTGCGTAGCTACCTCGCCGAACAGCCGCAGCTGTTCGTGCCCTCCATTCTGGAGCCCCGCTATCACGTCAGGGATGCCCTGGAAACGCTCCACGGACCGGCCGACCGCGAGCTGCCGGATCGCATTGTTACGTCCCACGACGACTACCTCGCCCTGTACCGTGCCTGCGCGCCGGACCAGCGTGGCGTCGAGGTGACACCGGCCTATCTGTCGTCGTCGAGCGCCGCGGAGTCGATCCGCCGGAGCGTACCCGACGCGAAGATCATCGCTGTTCTTCGACACCCCGTCGAGCGCGCCTTCTCAAGCTTCCGGCTTGAGCGGATGGACGAGACGGAGCCAGAGTCCGACTTCGGTCGCGCACTTGCTCTGGAGGAGCGGCGGCGGGCAGCGGGGTGGAGCTACGTATGGCGCTATCGGGAACGCGGCCTCTACGGCCAGCACCTTCTGCGGTACGCCCAACTCTTCCAGCCTGAACAGATGCTGGTCCTCCTGTACGAGGATTGGGAGCGCGACCACGGCCGGCACCTGTTGGCGACTGTCTTCGAATTCCTCGGCGTGGAGCCGATGAAGTTGGCTGGGCCCACACGTGTGGAAAACGCCGCGTCTCCATTGCAGTTCAAGGCTCGCGGCCTCACCGCACCGGAACTCGATCTTGCGACCGCCTTGGAACTTCGCGACTCATACCAAGCGGACTTCGATGTCTTGGAGGGCCTTATCGGTCGGGACCTGACGCCGTGGCGTGAATGGAAACCGGTTATCAGGCCGATGGTCAACGGCCTCGAAACCTCTATGGTCATCGGATAGCAGGCCCGCACTCGTGAGTGCCCAGACCCGGCTACAGTAGCACCGACCAACTTCACTGGGCACTCTCGACGCCTCCAACGAACGGATCGCCAACGACCTTCGGAGCCTTGAGGAATGACCTGGCTCTCAATGTGACCCTAGCTAGCGACACGCAACGCACATGCGATAAAGGTCTGATGACCTCAGAATTCGCGGCACGCCGTCTTCGGGGTGCTACACGTCAGATCTTCGGGGGACACTCGACGTGGCAGAGACGCAGCCCGTTAACCAGCGTGTATTGAACAGCCTGAGTGATCATCAGTCGAAATTCGTTGGCGGTCTCGCCCTCAAGGACCGGCGAGGTCGTATAGTAGGAATTGTAGAGTGCTGCCAGATCCAGTAGATAGCGGACGAGAATGGCCGGGCTGTCCTCGCCTGTTGCTCTTGTAATCTTGCTTGGCAGCTCCTGCAATTTGAGAATGAGCTGCGCCTCTTGGTCGCTGACCTCGAAATGTGTCAGGTCAACCAGGCTCGGCACGGGCTTGCCCCATTTCCGTAGAATTGCCCGTGCGCGGCATGCAGTGTAGACGACATACGGTCCTCCTGACTTCTCGAAGGCCGTCAGGGTCGGAGAAAGATCTCCGCGAGCCATGGCGACAGTCGTCTTCATGTCCTGCTTGAGGTCGTTGAAGACGAGCGAGCCGACCGCCAACTGCTGGGCGGCAACAGAGAGTTCCTCCTCCGTCATTGTGCCGCGCTCCGCAGACCTCTTCCAAAAGTGCTCGAATGACATCTTCAGTAGATCGTTCACTCCGGCGACGCTGTCTCGGCTTGAGAGCTTCCGGCCAGTCTTCTCATCGACGTAGAAGCCGAAGTAGATGTGCCGGAGGTCCAGTTCGTCACGGCTTGCGATGCCCAGGACCTCGACAGCTTGAAAGAGCCGCGCGAAATGGACGCGCTGCTCTTGGCCCACGACATAGTAGATGCCGGACGGGTCGAAGATGTCACGGCGGAGCTTGATGGCTCCGACGTCGCGTGTCGCGTAGATGCTCCGGCCATCCGACCTCCGGACCACGAATCGCTCGTTTCCTGGAAGAGGAACGACGATGGCTCCGAGATCCTTCCGAGCGAACTCCACAGTCCGGTCGCGAACGGCGGAAGTGATCTCACCGGCAGACATGGCCTGCTCGATCCTGGCGATTTCCTCGCGCAGGCGACTCTCTGTGAACTCGAATGCCCTGCCGTCGCGCAGAGCGGTCTCGATCACCTCATTACCGGCCAGGAAGTAAAAGCTTTCACCGATCGTGAAGTCGATGTTGATGTCGAGTGCTTCGTAGAAAGAACGAAAATCTGCAAGGCTCCAGTCCACCATCTTGGACCAGAGTTCCACCTCCTCGGAGTCTCCGCCCTCCAGCCTCGCAAAGCGGGCATCCGACGCCTCCACGTAACCCTTGAACGCAGACTCAAGAGCCTCCTTGCTGTCCACGCCCGGGAAATAGCGCTGGAGCACGGCGGCGTCCGATTCGCTGGCACCGCCCAGCCCTCCGCCGGAGGCAACCACCCTCTCCAGCGCGCGGCGGATGGCGTAGATCTCAAGCAGGCGATCGTTCTCGGTCATGGTCGCGGGGAACATATCGCCGAAACGGCGATACCCCTCAAACATGAAACCGAATCCGCCGAAGTCATTGATGTGGTTCAACCGGTATACGAGCGCACCGCATGCCTGGTGTAGGTTGCCGAGTACGTGCCCAATGATAGTTGATCGGACGTGTCCAGCGTGAAGCTTCTTCGCGACGTTCGGCGACGAGTATTCGACGATGAGTGTCTGCCTGGCAGCACTATCGTTCTCGCCGAATCTATCGCCAAGATTGTTGATCCTCTGAACGGCCTGCGCCAGCCAGTCATCGGAAAGCGTGAGATTGATGTAGATGCCCTTGGCGGTGGCCTCGGAAATTACTTTCTTGAGCTCCTCGACCTGTAGGGCCTCGATGGCCCGCGGAATGTAGGTCTTAACGAACTCCTTCGCGCCCGCCTCTTTGAGGAGCATCGGCATCTTAACCGTCACATCGGCGCCGAACTTCTCTCGGGAGATCAACTCGATCTCTGCCGTGAGATCGGAACGCGCAAACTTCTCCTGCAATGCTTGCGTGACGATCGCACTTAGCCTTGCCAGCGGATAGTCGCGTGACGAAGGAAAGGTCGCGGGGCGAGACCGGCGAACCTGGTCGCGGAGATCTTCGATATCACGCCTACGCGTGGAGGTCACCTGGGCAAGCATATTCACGGCTCAGAGTTTATCAGGGCGGCGTGGATTGGCTGGTGGAGGCGGTGTTTGCCCGTTTCTCATGTTGGGCGTTGGGCTTCGTGCGGACGATTTCGTGGCGGTTCGTCGGCACGGTGGCCGGGCTGGCAGGGCCGATCCGAGCCCTCAGTCGGAGCACCGCTCGGCCTCGGTCCGCCAGTGCCCTGTCCGACTCGGGCGACGACGCGTGCAGCGGTTGGGCCAGCACGCAGCCGACGAGGCCCTCGGCGGTGCTGGTCAGGCCGCAGGCCGGGAAGGCGCCGATAGAACTTCCACCACCCCTCTCCTCAAGCGACCCAGCCGACGCAGGTCTTCACACTCCGTGAAAGTAGCGGACGTCACACCAATCGAGGCTTCTGATCGCTTCCGGACTCTCTCGGACGTCCGTACCCCTTCGCACCTCTGAGCCGGCGATCGGCACAATGGGGCCGTGCCGATCCCCACAGCCCAGTACGAGCCCTGGATGCGCCGCGCGCTGGAACTGGCGAAGACCCTCCCCGACCCCGGTGCCGACGACGCACCGGTCGGCGCGGTCATCTACGGACCGGACGGGGCCGAGATCGCGGCTGCGCACCATGACCGCGAACGGACCGCGGATCCCACCGCCTATGCCGAGATCCTCGCGCTCCGCCAGGCAGCCCAGGCGCTCGGAACGTGGCGGCTGACCGGCTGCACCCTCGTGACCACTCTCGAACCAGGCACCATGTCCGCCGGCGCGATCGTCCTCGCCCGCGTACCACGCCTCGTTGTAGGCACCTGGGACAGGTATAACGGCGCCGTCTGCTCCCTGTGGGACGTTGTGCGCGACCCGCGCCTCAATCACTTCGTCGAAGTCATTCCCGAAGTACTCAAAGATGAATGCGACGCCCTGCTCGACGCCTACCTTGACGCGCCCAGCAACCTGACCAGCGGCTGATCACTTCGCAGTCTGCACAGGCCGTTGCTTGTGAGCCCGTCGCTGATCGGTCATCGGACTGACCAGCGACGGGAACTGCCGGACGCGCATCAGACGCGTGAGACGGGGCGAAGGCCAAGCGTCGCAGCAGCCGTCACGGGCAAGAGGATTTCGATCTCGCTGAGTCAGGAGTCGAACTCCCCGTCCCGTACGCCCGCGACGAACGCTCTCCACTCGGCCGCCGTGAAGACGAGGATGGGGCCGCTGCGGTCCTTGGAGTCCCGGATCGCGCGTCCCCCCTCCGGCAGCGTGGCGACTTCGACGCACGCCCCGTTACCGTTGGTGTAGCTGGACAGTTGCCAGGAGAGATCGTCCCGGCCAAACTCGATCTTGCTGGTCATGAGTGCTCCCTCGACAAGCTCGTGATCATCTCGGCGGAGGCGCTGGGGTTGAGCGCGAGGGCTCGGAGATGGTCGAGCTTGTCTCTATACTGCCGCACCTCGTCGGGCTTCTCCACGTACAGACTGCCCGTCAAGACCTCCAGGTAGACGACTTCTGGATCTTCGGCGTCGGGGAAGCCCAGATGTGTGAAGGAGGTCCCGAGCGCGGCGTGCCCGCCGACGTCGAACGGTAGTACCTGGATCGTGATGTTCGGCTGGGCTCCGACGTCGACTAGGTGCCTGAGCTGGGCGTTGAGCACGTCGCGTCCGCCGATCGGTCGCCGGAGTGCGGCTTCGTCGAGCACGACCCACAGCCGCGGTGGCTGTGGCCGGCTGAGGCGCTCTTGGCGGCTCGTTCGGAGGGACACGCGGCGGCGCACCTCTTCGTCCGGAAGCTCCGGCGACGTCGAGCGGATCACGGCGGCGGCATACTCCGGCGTCTGGAGCAGTCCTTCCACGAGGGAGGTCTGGTAGGTGTTGATCGACGATGCGTCGGCTTCCAGCCCGATGTAGACCTCCAGCCAGCGCGGGACGACGTCGCTGAAGCTGCGCCACCAGCCCTGTCGACGTGTCTCCTTGGCCAGCGTGAGGATCGCTTCGCGCTGGTCGGCGTCCTCCACTCCGTAGGCAGTGAGGAGATCGTCGACATCGACGGCGCGGACAGCGACCCGTCCGTTCTCGATTCGGCTGATCTTGGCGTCGGACGCACGGATGGCTCGCCCAGCCTCCTCAGCGGTCAGGCCGGCAGCCTCCCGCAGCCTGCGCAGCTCCACCCCCAGCCGACGGCTGCGCACCGTCGGCCCTGCTGACGACTTCGCCACGCTTCCTCCGCCACTGGACACCCGTACCTGATCGCAGTCTGCCACCGGCCGTTGCTGGCCTGTTGACCTCTACATCCATCGTAAGCGGGCCTGTATGTGTACTTGCATTTAAAGGCACACGGCGCCATCATCACGCTTCGAGGGCGCTCCGGTGCAGTCGGGGTCGATCACTCGCCCGGGGTTCGTCGCACCGGGGCGTCCTCCTCACAGTCCGCTGTCCCCGCCGGACGTACCGCCGCAAGGCAAGGCCCGGCGGGGACAGCACTAGGCCAGCGACGACGGGCAGGGATGATCTTGTGTGCCATGTCGACCGGACACCGGCCAGACACGATCAGGGGCTCGGCATGACAGCGGCCGACCCGTCGCCGGTGGTCCGGGTGGCCGTGGCGCACTTCCTCCCGACAGCCGCCGCTGTCCCCGAGGTGCGCACGAGCACGGTCCGCACGCTCACGGAATGGTCGGTAGACCCGGACGCCGTGAGCAGCGCCGAACTCGTCGTGTGCGAATTGGCGTCGAATGCCGTGAAGGCGAGCCATCCGGACGACGTCGTAGCCATACGGCTCACCGCCACGAGCGGAAACGTCCTTATCGAAGTGTGGGACGGCAACGACACCGCTCCCCGCATCAAAAACCCGGACGTGTTCAGCGAGGACGGACGCGGCCTGCTGATGATCGATGCTCTGTCGCGCCAATGGTCGTGGTACAGGGTCAGGACCGGCGGAAAAGTCATGTGGGCCGAGATTCCTGGCGGTTTGCGCACCGCGCCGCCGCCGACGCAGGCCGCTACACCGATGCCGACGCGGCGGCCGAGGGTCGGGCCGGAGCCCACGGCGCCGGTCGTCTACCGCACCGACCCGGAGACCCTGCGGCGGGTCGCTGACGCCCTGCGCGCGCTGGACCCGTGGCACCGGACCCCCTCCGGCCGCCGCTCGCCCGAAGCCGTGCCACACCGGGCCTGACGCATCACAGCCTGACCGGGAAAGGGGGGAACATGGGGCGAGCTGGTATGCGAGCAGAACGGAACGCGCTACGGGTCCACCTGCTGCATGCGGGAATGACGCAGGCCGAGATAGCAGATGAGTTCATCCGACGTTACCGGCTCCGTCCCCGCACCGCCTTCCGCCACGCGCACGGCTGGACGCTGATACAAGCCGCCGACCATATCAACGGACAAGCGGCCCGTCTCGGCATCGACCCGGACGGCAGGGCTCCCATCACCGGCCCCTATTTGTGCGAACTGGAGCACTGGCCGGATACTTCCGCACGGCGAAGGCTCACCCCACAGATTCTCGCGCTGCTGGCGACCGCGTACGGAACCGACCTCCACACGTTGGTGGACGCGCACGACCGCCTACGGATGCGGCCCGCGGACCGGCTGGTGATCGACGCCATGACGTGCGTGCGCCAACCGGCCGCGTGCCCCCGCTGCCGCCGCCGGGAACCAGCGACGACGATGCCCAGGATGCCGAAGGCGCGGCCGGACGCGCCGGCGTCGTCCGGGAGTCTCGCTGTGTCGGCATACCCCCTGCCCATCGGGTAGCCGTACCGGTCCGCGTGCCGGTCCCCTGTATGAGCGGCGACCGCCCGCCG
>NZ_CDWWEW010000126.1:10696-13032 GCF_977966315.1 Frankia sp. CeRuru1 | reverse complement strand
GCCAAGAGCGCCAAGTACAAGGCTGCGGCGCGGGATGTCCACGGCGTCGTGCTCGATCCGGAGACCTTCGAGCCGGACCTTGCCGCGTCCGAGGCTCTCCGAGGCTCTCCGAGGCTCGGCGCGTCCGATACCGCCGGGTGTCGTCTATCCGTTATCCGTGCCTGAGCTGGTGGAGGTCGTGGGAAGTGACGTTTCGGCCGAGTTCCGCGCCGACTATGTCGGTGCCGCGGACGTGGATGCCTTCCCAGACCCGCGCGTTGATGTTGTCGTCGCTGGCCTGCTGCCAGGTGGTGTACGTCCGGCTGACCCCGGGCGCGGTCGCGCTGGTCACAGTGATCGGGCGGCTCGGGCCCGCGCCGGTGAACGCTTCCAGCACCCGCTGGGCGGCGCCGGCGTAGGTGGTGTGCCCGTTGGGGTATTCGGGGTGCGCCGGTGGCGGCGTCGTAGCGCTGTGGCGTCGTAGCCGGCCTCGGCCTACCCCACCGCCGGTCATCACGGTCATCGCTGGCCGGGGTCGGATGATGCCGGATCCGGTCCGGTGCCCACCGTCGGTCGGGACCGTCGTCGGTGCAGGTCCAGGCAGACGCGCACGTAGGCAACGACCACGATCAGCGCGGCCAGCGAGCGGACGAGCCAGGTGAGATCGTCCGGGTAGAGGACGCCCGTAAGGTAATGATCGATGAAACCGCCCTGGTAGGCCGGTTGACCATCAAGCCGTCGCAGATACTTCTCCAACGGGGTCAGCGGACAGGTGAACCCGATCGTGATGATCGTTACGCCCCAGATGATGGCGGGCACATGCAGCCAGAGCAGCCAGCGCCGCCGCCGAACCAGCAGCCCACCGAAGATGATGAACGCGATCCCGAGCAGGTGGGCCACCACGACGAGGTCGGCGAGAATGTCGTACGTCATCGCTGCTCCCTGTGCGCTACGGTACGCCGACCGCGCGGGATCATCCCGGCCCGGACCGCCGGAACCCGGGCGCACGGTGGACCGGGCATACGGTGGAGAGGTGAATGCCGTGAACCCCGTGAATGCTATCGACCGGGTGGATGTCGTCGACGGGGCGGACATCGTTGACGGGGTGGACGCCGTGGACGGCGGCCCGGTCCCGGTGACCTGGCCCGAGACCCTGCTGCGCCTCGACGAGGATCTCGTCGACTACGAGGTTGCCATGGCGCGGATGCGGGTGATGGTGCGGGAACGGATCGACGGCGTGCGGCCGGACACGCTGTGGTTCCTGTCGCATCCGCCGGTCTACACCGTCGGCAAGCGGACCCCGCCCGAGCACCGCCCGCTCGCGGGGCTGGGCATCCCGGTTCACGAGACCAACCGGGGTGGGCTGCTGACGTACCACGCCCCCGGCCAGCTGGTGGGCTACGTGATGTGTCATATCGGCGCAATGAACGCGGTGGTGCCGTTCCTGCGGCTGTTGGAGGCCCGGTTGGTGGATACGGTCGAGGCGCTCGGCATTCCGGCCGAGCGGCGGGACACCCCGCCCGGGTCCGTCGAGCTCACGGGCGTCTGGACCCGCCGGACCAACCGGAAGATCGCGTCCATCGGCCTGCGGTGCACGCGCAAGGTGACCAGTCACGGATTCGCGCTCAACGTCGACTGCGACATGCGGCCATGGACCTGGGCGACGCCCTGCGGCATGCCCGAGGTGGAGATGACCTCCGTGCAGCGGGAGCTGACCGACGTGGGGCGCGCCGTCCCGAGCATGGCCGAGGTCCGCGAGATCGCCGCCGAGATGCTCGGCGCACGCAACGTCCCGCACCTCCCGGCGCCGAACCTGAGCTTGGGGAACCTGGGTACGGGGACCCGAGCCGGCCGAACCTGAGCTCGGGGGACCTGAGTTCGGGGGACCTGGGTACGGTCGGTGGCCCCTGGACCGTTACTTCCTCACTTCCTCCCCTGAATTCGGCGGCCCCACGACGAGTGCGCGATCGGCGGCCCGGTAAGTCGGGATCAGGCCGACCGGGCCGATCAGGCTGACCGGGCCGATCAGGCCGACCGGGCCGACGGGGAGACATCCACGGAACCGTTGCATCGTGATGATCGGTAGCGCTCATCGCCTATGCCGCCGTCCCTTGCGGGTCGACACTCCCGGTCTGACCGGTCATGGCCGTGCTGGGTTCCCGCTTTATAGCCACCCGCCCACCAGGGTGGGTCTTACGGTCGGCTCCACGGGCGTTTACCGTCTCCGACGTACTGGCGGCGACGAGGTGACGCAGGTTGACCGCGGCGTTGGCGTCGCGGTCGGCTACCAGCCCGCAGGACGGGCAGGTGAACGTGCGGTCGGCCAGGGTCAGGCTTGGGTTTCGCCAGCCACAGCC
>NZ_CDWWEW010000126.1:0-10479 GCF_977966315.1 Frankia sp. CeRuru1 | reverse complement strand
CGATACGAACCAGCGGCCGGCCGTGCGCGACACTCCTGGCGCCCAGGAGGCGGACCCGACCATCCGCCAGCCGCCCGGTCAGCGCGCCCATCGACTCGCAGACCTTCACCCGGCCGATCCGGGGCAGCTTCACCTGCCGGTCGCCGGCCGGGCCGTAGGCGCCGGTGGTGTACCGGAAGCTGTCGCGGGCCTTCCCGCGTTTCTTGAACCGGGGGGAAACCGACGCGCCGCCCCCTGCGGGCGCCCCTCTTCGAGTCGGAGAAGCTCCTCAGCCCACGGGCGAGGTGATCCAGACCGGCGGAGAACGCCTCCTTCGAGCACTCCTCCCACCAGGGGGCGACGTCCCGCTTGGCGGCGTTCCACGCGAGCCGCGGCGCGGGCAACGTCCACGGCACCGGAGTCAGCGCGTCACCGGACAGGCCGTAGGACTGTTCGGCGTCCCGCTGGGCGAGCGCGGCCTTCACTCGGGCCAGACCCCAGTTGTAGGCGAACCGGGCCGCCCCGGCAGGCCGGCGCAGGCCGGCACGCTGGTTGTTGTTCGGGTCGAGTGCGAACCGGTACGCCTGCAACCTTCACGCCGGGTCGTCCTTCGTCACCTCGGCGACCGCACGCCGGGCCCGGTTCGCCGCAGCGCGACGGCCGTACAACCGGGCACACAGCGACGTCAGGATCTCAACGACGAGGGCTAACCCGCGATCCCTGCCAGCACGGCCTCTGTCCGTGGCGACTGCACGCCGACGGCAAGTCCAGCCCGCGCCTGGTCGGCGTAGAGCCCGGCCTGCTCCCGGTCACCCGCAGCGGCGTGCGCCTCGGCGAGGTACGCCTGCACGAGGGCGACGTCGCGGGGGTAGTCGGCCAACTCGGCCAGCTTCGGGGTGAGGATCTCGATCGCCCGCCGGGGCTCGCCGGACATCGTCCAGGCCCTGCCGTTCTCCAGCGGCATCGGGTGCTCGGCGGCCTCCATCGCCCAGTACGCCCACGGCGGGGCGTCCTCGACGCGGGCCCGCTCGTAGACGGCCGTTCCCCGGGCGAGGGTCGCCTCGAAACCCGGACGGTCGCCGGCCGCGGACCGTACCCGGGCCTCGAAGCCGCTCACGATCGCCCGGACCGTGAGCGACGCGGCATTGCGAATGCCGACCTGCGCGGACTCCAGGATCGTGACCGCCTCGCGGTGGCGGCCGTCGAGGCTCGCGGCCAGGCCAAGCAGAGCCAGGATGTAGGCGCCGTGCTCGCGGTCCCCGATGGCCTGCGCGGCATGCAGCGCGGTGATGAGGTACCGCTGCGCCATCGCGAACCGGCCGGAGTCCACCGCGGCCCAGCCCGTGAGCTCCGCGAGTTCGGCGACCAGGCGCAGCATCGGCCCGCGGGATCGCTCCGGGATGTCGCGCAGCATCGTCATGGCCATTGTGGCCTCCTGCGCCGACCAGGGTGCGACCGCCGGGCCGCCCTCGGCGTCGTCGACCCGGCGCAGCAGCTCCAGGACGGCCCGCAGCGCACCAAGACGAGATGGTGCACCCTCGACCACTTCCGCGAGGGGCCGACCGTCCAGGTCGGGGGCCACGAGCCACAGGTGCGCGTGATGCGTAAGCGCCGTGCCTCGTAGCGGCGCGAGGCGGCGGGGATCGGAGGCGCCGCGGCGCGCCATCTCGGCCAGCACCCGGGCGGCGCCGGTCTCGGTGTAGTCGACGTCGAGCCCGTCATCGGCCGCAACCGCGGCGGCGGTGCGTGCCGCGCTCGTAAGCCCGAGGTCAACCGGGGTCAGCGTGGTCCCGACCCGTTCCGAGAGGACGTCAGCGACGTAGGCCGGCAGTGGCGGGTGCGGGGTGACCCCCTTCAGCCATTTCCAGGGCGTCTTGGGGTGGACCGCGTGCTCGCCGTGGCCCTCGGCCGTCAGCCGAGTGTTGATCGCCGCCGCAAGCTGCTCGGGCGTCCAGCCGGCGCGCTGGAGCGCGGCGTCGAGGTGCGTGTTGGCCACGGGTCATCACCCTTCGTCAGGCATCCCCTTGACGATAGGGCGCGAAGTGCCCGCCGTGGTGCAGTGCGCACTATCGGCACCAACCCGCACCGGCATCGACGGGTCACATCGCGGGGCCTGGACGGTTTGCTGGATAGGACAGAACGCCTGAACCGATCGAACGGCCGGAGAGGAGGGCGGCGTGTCGCGAAGCCATCGGCACCCCCTTCTCCGGCCTGAGACCGGGCGCCTACAGCTTCGTGTCGAGTGTGGCCCCCACGGCCTTCACGCTGCCGTCGACGCCGTAGGCGCTGGAGGCCAGAGACAAGATGCCGGCCGCGATGGCGTAGAGCAGCCGGTCCGTATCGCTCAAGGCGTCAGGGTTGACGTCCTTGAGCACGTCACGGGCCGCGTTGGCGTAGTCCAAAGCGCTCGGAGGACGGGACTTGCTGTATTCGTTCTCGTAGGCCATGGGGATACGATCTGCCGCCCTGGCGAGATCGTCCGGCCAGCGGTGTGGCCGGACGACCTACGGTATTGGACGTCCCGGACTGTCCGATCTTGGCTTGGCGCCAGCCTAGGCTGGAAGCGCTCGGCTGGCATCGACGATGAGCTCCCGTGCACGATCGCCCATAACGGCGTTCTCCCACAGCCTGTCCATGGCTCGACTGTACGTAACGGTTTCGTCGCCACTGAAAAAGATCTCGCCGCCGAAGGTCTCCATCGCGCCAACCGTCTCCTTACCCTCGTAGAGCGTCACCGAGTTCTGCGGGATAGCAGTCAGCTCCACACCCATAGGCACGATGCCGAAGCGGATGTTCAGGACGCCGATAACCGTCTGAAGACGGTCGAGCTGACCGCGCATGACGTCAGCTGGGACGAGCAGCCAGCGCAAGACGGGCTCGGCGAGCAGGAACTCGAAGTTCCTGGACGGATCGTAGAGGAGCTGCTGCCGCTGCAAGCGTGTCGCTACTGCTGCGTCAACGTCCTGTACCTCAAGGCCGTGCAAGCGGACCATCTCGACGAACATCGCCCGCGCGTAGCCCGGCGTCTGGAGGAGGCCGGGGATGGCGGCCATCTCAAAGTGGCGAATGATGCGGGAGTTCTGCGCCAGTTCGTTGTAGTCGGCCTGGACCTCGGCCTGACCGCGGCTCATGCTGAGGCGCCAACTGCGGTGCTCGACTCTGGCTTCCTCCAGGGCCCGAAGGACAGCCTCGACTGCCTCGTCGGGCGCGCCGGTCACGCGACCCCAGGCGCGGACGTCCTCCGTCGACGGCGCCTGCCGTCCGCGCTCCAAGCGCGACACCTTCGATGCCGCCCAACCGTTTGCCTCGGCGACGTCCTTTGCGGCCATTCCGGCCTGTTCGCGCATGTCGAGCAGCCGGGCGGCAATGCCGCCCGGGCGCGTCAGCGCGTTCTTGATCGGGTCCATCGTGCCCTCACTCGTGCGTGGTCGGAGCGCTCCGCATCTCAGCGGGAGTGCTGTGCAGGATTGCCAGGTCCCGCCACGCAATCGCCTCGGCGACAGCCACCTCATCGCCCGTACGTTCAACCCGAGCCATATGCCCCTCGGCATCGAACGACATCACGATCAAGAGCCGATCATCGAACAGCCACCAATCGTCAGGGCCAGCGGCCGGCAGTAGGCCGACCTCACGCGCCCGTCGGCGAGGCAGGTAACGAATCACCTCGCCAGCCCGAATGTTCCATGGGTCGCACCACTGCTCCCACCGCTGGTAGTCGGTCAGGGGTTCGTCGTGGATCCGAACTCGCCCGATACGTGCGCCCTGCCGGGTCCTCTCGGCCACTCGGTCGAACCACTCGCGCAACTCCGGGACCTCGTCCGCCGCCATAGGCTGGCCCGCCCGGAGTTGCGCGAGTAGTCCTTGCTCCGCCGGGACGTAGTACGCCGGCTGGGCCTCAAGCCGGAACGCGGCGTGCTGGAAGTCCCAGAGTGCCGCCGTGAACTCGTCACCAGTGAGGAGCTCTCGCATCGTCAGGCCATGCCCCGCAGGCGGTCGAGGACATTGGCCGGGACGAACACGCCGTCCTCGTCGTCCGCGAGGTTCCGGAGTTGCGCCCGCTCGTCATCGGTGAGCTTGACGCCCTGGACAACGTAGCCACCCGCCGTCTCGTACAGGGCCGGGCAGCTCCCACCGATGGACCCGCCGTCCTTCCAGAGGAACTTCAGCTCTCGCATGTGATCTCCAATCCCAGGTTGTACCGCACCCGCATCCTCTCAGGATCAAGCACGAGCATGCAATCGCCCCCGGTCCTTGCGCGGGGGCCGGGGGCGATTGGCGGTTGCGTGGAACCTGGCGAGGAGAGACTACCATCCACAAGCACTTGCGCGCACTTGCTAGATCAGCGTAAGGTTGCAGAGTCCGACTTCCCGGACTCTCCGATCGAGAGGAACCCACGTGGACTACAACAAGATCCAGGCCATCCACGCGGACGCGGTCAGGGCCGCCCGCCAGATCACCGACCCCGCCGCCAGAGCGCTCCGGCTAATGAACCTCGCCCCGTACGGTGCCCTCGAGCGGGACGCCCTGCTGGACGAAGCGGCGGCCGCGGCACGCGACATCGAGGACCCCTGCCGCCGTGCGCAGGAGCTGGAGCGACTTTTCCACACCTGGATCCGGTAGCCGCAACGGCCGATCGGCAGCACGAGGTAACTGAGTGGCCCGGCAGTGTTCCAGCACCGCCGGGCCGTGAGACCGAACCCCAACCCGCCAGGAAGAAGGCACGTTCCCGTGGTACATCCTGCCGTCACGGCACCCGGATCGCCAAAGATGCCGCGACCCGGAGCCGCCTCTACCGTCATCTGGTTGCCGCCCGGTGCGGCATCGAGGCTCGTTGGCGTCGACGCGAAGACGCTTGCTCGGATGGCGGACGACCGCCGGCTGACCGTCCAGCGCACCACTGGAGGCCACCGCCGGTACGTCGAGGCCGAGATTCGCAGCTTGCTCACCGATCTGGACGGTGCGGCATGAGAGTCGCGACCACCCCAGTCCGTCCGCCAGCGCCGCCCCAGGCGCCCACCACGAAGATCACCGTCTGCGCCGAATGCGGCAGCGTCCTCTTCGACGGCGTAGGCCACGACCAACTTTGCTCGCGGACCGGTGAGCTGTGAACGAGATCATCCTCACTGAGTCCCGGTCCGCCCGCGACGAGCACGCCGGCCGCACCGACGCCCTTGGCAAGGTCAAGGCGCTCGACCTGATGCCCGACGATCTGCACGTCACCACCGAGATGGTCGCGACGTACTTCGAGGTCTCGGTCGGAACGGTCACCACCCTGGCCACCCGCTTTCGCGAGGAGCTCTCCGAGAACGGGCTGCGGGTCCTGCGCGGTGATGATCTGCGTGAGTTCAAGCGGTCCAGTGATCTTCATCCTGAAGATCACTGGAATCGAGTCTCGTCGCTCACCCTCTACATCCGACGCACCGTTCTGAACGTCGCAATGCTCCTAACCGAGAGCGACATCGCCCGGGACATCCGGCGCGTGCTACTCGACCGCTACGAGGAACCGGCCCACGCGCAGCCCGACCTCGCGGAGGTCAAGACCCGGCTGGAGATCCTTGGCCTCGCGTGGTCCGTGACCGCGTTGCCGATGGACGAGGTCCGCCGCCAAGCGCAGGCACTCCTCGCCGACATCGGGATGGCTGAGCCACCCCTGACCGTCGACGAGGAGCGCGAGGCCGAAGTGATGCGCTGGATCCACCAGCGGTACCGCGTCGGCGAGGACGCCTCGCTCAGTGAGATGTACCGCGGCCTGGACGGACGGGCGTGGGTGCGGCGCACCGCGGACGTCGAGGACGTCGTGGCCCGGCTCGTCACCACCGGCCACCTGCGGCGGGTCCCGCCGGCACCGCCGAAGCGGGGCCGCCCACCGTCCCCGCGGTTTGAGGTCCTGACTGGGCCGGCGAAGCCGCGCCTGACCGTCGTGCGCGTCGCGGGAGGTGCCTCATGATCCTTATCGAGATACCGGACCCCGACCAGCACTGGTTCTGGACCGAAGAGTGGCAGGCCGGCGAGCGTGAGGCCAGCGCCGAGATCGCTGCCGGTGGTCTGAAGGTCTACGACGACATGGCGGACCTGTACGCGGACATGGACGCCGACGACGAGCTCGTGGGGGGGGGGGTACCCGATGATCCGCCGCGCCCATACCGCCGACCGGGAGGCCGGCGACAACACCTGGGCCCGCGTCGTCCAGGACTCGCTCGCGGGCCGCCACGAGCACGTCTGCGGGCGCATCGACAACAGCCTCATCTGCTCCTGCGCGGTGTGCGGCACGGCACAGCGCGACACCTCCGGAGGTACCCGATGACCGTCATCACGACCGGCTTCAGCGACCCCGAGCAGGATGTCCTGCTGGCCGCGGTCGATGCCGCGCAGCTCCCCGAGGGCACCACCATCCCGGCCAGGGCCGTCGAGGACGCGGTCCGGGAGGCCATGGGGATGATCGAGGCCAACCGCGCCGACGCGGCCGACCTCGACCTGGACGCCGACCAGCGGTACGGCGCCCGCCAGGTCGCCTTCGGGCAGGCGTGCGTCCTCCGCCTGTTCCAGATGCTGCTGGCCAGCTCGGACGCCCCGGTGGGGGACCGATGAGTACGGCCACCGAACTCACGAGACTCGCCGCCGCGTCGCCGCAGGTCGGGACGCATGTGACGCTCACGCGGAACGGGGTGAGGTGGCAGGGCGAGGTCGTGGACCTGCCACTGGGCCCGGAAGACCTCGACGACCCGGGCGGGCTGGATGGCCTGGGGGACGTCGGGATCTCGGCCTACGGCCCGCAGGACGGGACCGACGACCGGGTCTGGATCGAGCCGGGTCCACCGTGGGCGGTCCCCGTGAGGGACCTGCGATCGTGATCACCGGGACGGGTCGGGGCTGAGGTGATGCGTCCCGACTCGTCCCGAAACATGCCCTATGACGTGACGCTAAGACTCGCCGCAGTCCAGGTGATGCGCCTCTCGGCGCTATGTATCGACAGATGGTGGAGCACCGGAAGACGAAAGCCCCCGGGGGGATCCGGGGGCTCTGTCGCACAACCGCTGCGCCACGAGAGGAGGTCTCGTGACACACATACTACAGCCGGTCAGGCTCATAGATCCTGGGCGGCACGAGTGCGCCCTGGGCGGCAACCCGCTGTACTGGGATCGCCTCGCCCATGTCCAGGCCTCGCGAGGCGAGAGCGCCCCCCGCGAGGCCTCCTGGGATGAGGCCGCGTGAACGCCCCGTGCCCGGGGCCGGTCGATGGCGACATCGACCAGGTTGCCGTCGACCGTGCCGTTGCCGGGGACCCGCCCGACGAGATGACCTCGGGCGAGATCTGCGCCGCCGTCGAGATCCTCACGAGCCGGGGCCTGAGCGCACGCCAGATCGGGCAGCGGATCCACTGCGACCCCCGCTCCGTCACGCGGCACCGCGCCCACGCCCGCACGCGAGAGCGGGGTGCCGCGTGAGCGCCACCGCGCGGCTCCCGTTGCGGCCTTACCAGCAGGAGGCCCTGAATGCCATTAGAAAGGCATGGGGGAGCGGAACAAACCGTGTCGCGATTATCTTGCCAACGGGTAGCGGGAAGACTATTTGCTTTGCCCATCTAGCTAGTGAAGAATGCGCGCGAAATGGCCGCGTCCTTGTTATCGCGCACCGGCAGGAACTAGTTGACCAGGCTGCGGAAAAAATCGCGTCAATAGCGCCGGGAGCGCGGGTCGGCGTGGAGATGGCCGACCGCGAAGCCGACCTACGGTGTGGCGTCGTGGTGGCCTCCGTGCAGACGATGGCGTCGGCCCGGAGGATGCGCAAGTGGCCGCGTGACACATTCAGCATGGTGATCATCGATGAATGCCATCACAGCCTGGCCGAGACATATGTCAAGGTCATGGATCATTTTCGGTGCTACGCGCAGAACGGAACGCGCACTCTTGGAGTGACGGCCACACTCGCCCGCGGGGACGGCGCGGGCCTGGGGTCGGTCTGGCAGACCGTGGCCTACGAGCGCTCGGTGCTGGAGATGATCACCGATCCGGAGGGGCCGTACCTGGTCGTGCCGCGCGGTCGCCGCGTCCCGATCGACGTGGACTTCTCCGAGGTCAGAAGCTCTCACGGGGACTACGCCGCTAGCGATCTCGGCGACGCGCTCGCGAGTGCGGGCTTCGAGAAGGCCGTCGCCGAGGCGTACACCACCCACGGCGAGGGCAAGCCCGGAATGGTCTTCACCCCCACCGTCGCCACCGCGCAGTCCGCCGCGGCGGCCCTGCGCGACGCCGGCTTCAAGGCTGAGGCGGTGTGGGGAGACATGGACCGGGATTCCCGCGTGGCAGCCGTGAACGGCCTGCGAAACGGCGAGCTGGACATCCTCAGTAATTGCAATGTTCTTACCGAGGGAACAGATATCCCGCGTGCCACTGTCGCCATCATGGCGCGGCCGACAAAGTCTCCGGTTCTCTATACCCAGATGGCCGGAAGGGTGCTACGCCCCTACCCCGGCAAGACTGAGGCCCTCATTCTGGACCTAGTCGGGATCACCGCGGACCATCGGCTCTGCACGCTCCTGGACCTCGCCGAGGGCGAGCTTAAGGCGAAGACCAAGGAAAAGCCCGAGCTGGAGGACGGCGAGTCCCTCACCGAGGCCGTCGAGCGCATCAAGGGGGTGAAGCTCGGCGCCGCCAGCGAGGTCAACCTGTTCCAGTCCAGCAAATCCGTGTGGCTCCAGACCGACGGCGGGCACTGGTTCGTCCCCGCCGGACTCGGCCAGGTGTTCCTGCGCGAGTGGCCCAACCGCCAGGGCTGGTCGATCGGACTGATGCCCCGCGAGGGCGACCCGACCCCACTCGGGAAGGCCCCGGACCTCACGCTCGCGATGGCGCTCGGCGAGGAGCACGCCGCACGGGCCGAACGCGCGGGCAAGCAGCGGTTCTCGGTCTCGACCAAGACCGCGGCCTGGCGCGGGCGCGGCGAGCCGAGCCCCAAGCAGGTCGAGGCCGCCGCCCGTCTCGGCATCACCGTCCCGCCGGGGGCCACAGCAGGGCAGGTCAGCGACCTGATCTCGATCCGGGTCGCGACCAGGCGGATCGACCGGTTCTTCGCCGGAAGGGGTGCTGCATGAGCGATGACGAGCCTGCCGCGGGGGCCGACGAGCAGGACGGGCCGGCGATCGATCCGGCGGTACTGCGGGCCGAGCAGGAGTGCCTCGGTCGCGCGATGCGGGATCCCGGTGACGCCGAGATCGTGCTCGGGACCCTGGAGGCCACCGACTACGCCCGGCCGGCACACCAGGTGATCCACGAGGTCCTGATGGAGCGGACGCTGGCCGGCGAGGCGTGCGACGAGGCATCCGTGGTGGCTCACCTCGGCTCACGGCCCGCCATGGCGGGCTCGCACGGCCGGATGACCCTGCTCGACGTCGTCGGGGGGCCGATCTACGTCCACGACCTGATCTGGAACACCGGTGCCGGCACCGTGGCCTACCACGCCGCGTTCGTCGAGACCGCGGCCCGCCGTCGCGACATCGCGGCTCGGGCCGAGGCCCTGGGCCGGCTTGCCCGCAACCCGGGGGCGGACCTCTACGACCTACGGCGCGAGCTGCTCGCGGCCCTGGAGTGCGCCGAGCAGACCAGCGGGGGGCGCTGGACCGAGCCCCGCCCCCTGTCGCGCCCGATGCCGGCGCTGCCCGTACGGTCCCTGCCGGGGGTGGTGAGGCGGTTCGTCGAGGCCGTCGCCGCCACGACCCAGACACCGCCCGACCTCGCCGCGTTCGCGGCGCTCGCGACCCTGTCAGGAGCCACCCGCGGCTCCTGGGAGGTCGAGGTCAAGGGGAGCTGGACAGAGCAAACCTGCCTGTATCTCGCGGCACTGTCGGACTCCGGCACTCGCAAGAGCGCCGTGGTCAAACTCGCCGTGGCGCCCCTACAGGATCTGGAGTGGGGGAGCGAAGACGCGGCCAGGTTCGCCCGCGCCAAGGCGGACCACGAACTGCTGACCAAGCGGTACGCCGCCGCGCTCGACCGGGCGGCCCGGATGGAGGGCGACGCAGCCGGCGACGCCGAGGAGGAGGCCCGCGACCTCGCGGACCGGCTCGCCGAGGCCGGCCCGCCGACGCAGTTCCAGATCCTCGCCGACGACACCACCGCGGAGGGCCTGGCGGTCTTGATGGAGCACCAGGGCGGGCCCCAGGCCATCATCGTCGACGAGGGGGGCTTCCTCGGGACCCTGGCGGGCCGCTACGCCGCCAGCGGCCAGGCCAACATCGACCTGGTCCTGCGGGCCTACGACGGCAGGTCCGTGAAGATCACCCGCGCCAGTAAGGCGCCGGTCCGGATTCGCCGGCCCATCCTGTCCATCGGGATGATCGTGCAGCCCGATGTCATCACCGAGGCCCTCAAGGTCCGGGCGTTCGTGCAGCGTGGTCTGCTGGCGCGTTTCCTGGTCGCCCTGCCGGCCTCCACGGTCGGGACCCGGCCCCTGGAGGCCCCGCCCATGGACCCCGAGGTCGAGGCCGAGTGGGCAGCCGTGGTG
>NZ_CDWWEW010000125.1:10871-13480 GCF_977966315.1 Frankia sp. CeRuru1 | reverse complement strand
GTCGTGGTGGGGCCGACCAGCATCCCGACCTACGTGGAACAGCTCGACGAGCTGCGGATCGCGACCCGATGACCCCGCACGACCCGATGACGGTCGCGGACCCGGACGGCCCGCGGTCGGCGTCCTTCGTCAACCTCGCCGACCACCTCACGGGGGTGCTGTCGGCCGGTGCCGCGCACGAGTCCTTCCCGCTGGACGACACCGGCACCGTCCGGCTGACCTGGGACCGCGAGCCGCTGGTGCTGCTCACCCTGGAGCGTGACCTGGACCTCGACGAGCTGGCCGTCGAGGTCGGCCTGCCCGGGCCGGAGTCGGACGGCTCGGGCGGGCCGCAGGTCACGATCCCGGTCCGGTACGCGCCGTTCAGCGAGCGGGGGGCGATGCTGCCGGTGTGGCCGTTCGTCTTCGCACCGGCGTTCGACCTGTTGGCGCTGCAGGTCAAGGCGCGGTGGGTAACCGCCGGCGGGCCGGCCACCCCGGTTGCGCCGCGCGAGCTGCGCGCCCTGCTGTCGGTCACCCTGGTGCAGGGCACGATGGGCCGGCTGCTGTACCTGATCGGTGCCGAGAAGGCCCGGCTGCGGTGCGCGGCACGGGAGGTCAGCGCGTCCCGGGCGGTGGCCAACGCCCGCCGCGCGGTCCTGGACCGGCACGGCGCCGACCTCGGGGCGGCGCGGTTCGGTGACCGGTTGCTCGGCCGGAGCGGGCTGCCGCCGCAGGTGTTCACCGGTCCCCGGACCGAGCCAACCGGGTTGGAGAACGACGAGGACTACCGCCGCCGGCTGCTGGCGCTGCGTGCCTTCTCGATGCCGACGCCGGCCGGCGTCGCCGAGGCCGTCAACGGCAGCGGCGGACCGCAGGACAGACCGCGCGGATGGCTGGGCGAGCTCGGCGCGACCCGCCGGGTGCGGATCGTCGAGCAGGTGCGGCCGTACTCGGTCGGGCTGCTGCTGATGTCGGCGTCGCCGGCCGGCGAGGCGGCCGCGCGCGCCGCCCGGCTGGCGTTCCTGGCCCAGGTGCGGCGGGACCGGCTGGTGCTGCCGGCGTCGACCCCGGCCACCGACGAGGCGTACCGCGGGCGGCTGCTGCCGCCGGCGCAGCGGGCCGCGCTGGAGGCGCTGGGGTCGGCGCTGCGGGCCGGGTACTTCTTCGACGGCGACACCGAGCCGGCGCTGGCCCCCGGTCTGGCCCGCTGCCTGGAGCTGTTCGCCGCCTGCCGGGCGCAGCTTGGCGACCGCCGGCGGTGGAGCCTGGTGCGCAGCCAGGACCCGGCCGGCGGCAGCGCCTACGAGCTGGGACTGAGCGCCGACATCGTGGTCCCGGTTGACGCTGAGGCGGTGTTGAAGGCGGCGCTGCTGGCGTTCCTGCCGGGTCGCGACCTGCCGGCCACGGTGCGCGACGCGCTCACCGCCGGCGCTGCGGCGGTACGTGCCGGCACGGGGGCGGTGCTGGCGCTGCTGCAGGCGTGCGGGGCGGCGACCGTCCGCAAGGCCGGCCGGGTCGGCACCGCGGTGAGCCACCTGGCGCTGGTGGACCTCACCGCGCCCGGCGGGCAGGACGTCCCGGTCGGCGGCCGGAGCCAGGTCGCCGGGCTCGGCGCGGCGGAGCCGGGGTCGGGACGGCCGCTGGTGCTGCTCGGCCGGGCACACGCCGGCGGCCTGGCGGTCGCCGCCGTGGACGCCCGCGGCGGGACCCAGGTCCTTGCGCAGAACGGCTTCCCGCCGGGCGCCGAGGACGCCGTCGTGCTGCGTGAGGACTCCGGCGGGTCCGGTGGCGAAGGCCCGGGCGGAGGTCGGCTCGGCCGGGCCGTGCTGACCTACCCGGCCGAACGGTCGATCCTGGTCGTCGAGGTGACCAGGGGCGAGGAGGGCCTGTCCATCGACGCAGTCGTCACCCGCGACCAGTTGCCCGCCTGGACACACGCGGTGCCGATGCGGCTGGCGGGCAGCAGCGGTCCCGTGCTCCTGCTGTACCACCGGACGACCGGCTCGCTGTCCGTGCTGGCGGTCGAGGGCTCCCTGCCGGCGGTGGACGGCCCCAGCCTGGGCCGCTGGACGCACCTGGCTCCGGTGGCGGCGCCGGGCGGCGGCCACGACGACGTGCTCTGCTACGACAGCGTGAGCGGCGACCTCCACCTGCTCGCCCTTCGTCTCCGGCCGGACGACCGTGGGCTGGAGGTCACCGTCCGCTGGAAGCGGCCGGGGTGGCGGCCGGGGCTCACCCTGCTGGCCGCGCTGCCCGGCGACCAGGTGCTGGGCGTCGACCGGGATGCCGGCCGGGTGGAGCTGTGGTCGTCGTTCGCCGACGGTGTGCCGGTGCTCGCGGCGTACCACCAGGTGGGACGGCGGAGCGTGACCCACCTCGCGGCACTCTCCGGCGTTGACTCTCCGCAGAGCCCTGCCGTGTTGGCCTATGACCGCGCCCGCGCAACGGCGACCGTGTGGCCGGACCTCGGTCCGGGCGGCACGGTCCGCCGCCCGGACACCCCATGGGAGGAGGCGTCGCCCTCCGCCGCGGTGAACGCCGGTCTCGGCGACGGTGTGGGCCGCGCCGCGCTTGACCTGGCCCTGGACGAGGCGCTGAGGGCGTGGCAGGCGGCTGGGCACCCGCCG
>NZ_CDWWEW010000125.1:2550-10846 GCF_977966315.1 Frankia sp. CeRuru1 | reverse complement strand
CGAGGCGCTGTGGGCGTGGCAGGCGGCTGGGCACCCGCCGTGGCAGGTGGTTCGGGGCAGCGAGCAGCGCGGGTCCTGGGAGCCGTCGCGGCACCCGGCCTGGTCGCGGTGCTGACCGGGGCCGGGCTCGCGGTGGCCACCCCGGAGTCGGACTTCGCCGCGCAGGCCGCATCCGTCCCGGACTCCGAGGTCGCGACGCTGCGCATCGACCTGTCGGTCGGGGCGCTCTGGCGTGCCGGCGACGGGGCACGGGAGGCCCTCGACCTGGTGCAGGCGCTCGCCGGGCACGGGCTGGCCGCGGCCGTGGCGATGGCGCTGCTGGAGACCAACCGTGTCCTGGTCGTGGTGTCCACCCGCGGCCTGCCGCTGGGCGGCCTCAACCTGTCCGGCCGGCGGACCTCCGGCGTCAGCTGGCACGCGCTGCCGGTGACCGGGCTGCCGGCCGCGATCGACTCCGGCGGCTCCGCGGCGGTGGTGCGCCCGGCCGGCACCGGGATCACGCTGCTGGTCACCCTCGCCTACCGGAGCAGCGAGCTGGCCGACCCGTACCAGGTACGGCTGGAACTGCCGGCCGGCGCGACGCTGAACCTGGACCAGTACGAGTTCCTGATGAACGTGGTCGAGCGGACCGTGCCGGCCGGGATCCAGGCGAACACGTTCGCGATCCGGCGCCGCCACCTCGACGTGGACGGCGACGGGACCGCCGACCCGCTGCCGGTGACCACGGCCCGGGTGTTCCGCCGCTTCCGTCGGACCGGCGTCCGCCGCGGGTGACCGGATCCGGCGCGGGTGAACGTCGAGGAGGTCTTCAACCCCTTCGGCCGGCCGGGCCGGGCCCGTGGACCCCGGCCGGGCCTGCACGCGGCGCTGACCGCGCTGCTGCGGGACTCCCCGCGGCTGGTGCTGGTGCACGGGCCGCCCGTCGCCGGCAAGTCGTCGCTGGTGGAGGAGGTCCTGCTCGACCTTGGCTGCCCGGCGGTGACGACCACCTGCGACCGGCGGTGGACGGCGGCTGAGCACCTGCTGGACGCGGCGGTCTCGCTGGCCGGTCTGGGCGCCGCGCCGGACGGCTGGGACGCCGTGACCCGGGCGGTGGCGCCGATGGGCGTGCGTGACTACCTGGACAACCTGCCGGGACGGCGCCGTGCCGGCATCCCGGGTGTGCCGGTGGGCCGGCTGGTGGGGCAGCTAGGCCGGGCCGGCCACGCCTGGGTGCTCGACGACGTGCACAAGCTGCCCGCGGACGGCTGGCAGGCGGTGCTGGCCGCCGTCCCGGGCGGTCCGGGTCCGGTGGTGATCGCGGTAGGCACGGCGGCACCGGCCTGGCCGGGTGCCGGGCCGAGCGGTGCTGGGCCGAGCGGTGCTGGGCCGGGCGGCGTCCCCGCCCTCGCGGTGCCGCCGCTGTCCGCACCGGAGATCGAGGCCGGGCTGAGGGCCGGCTTCGCCGCCCTGGGCTTGGTCGTGCCGGCAGCCGTGGTGGCGGCGTGGGCTGCCGACCCCGGACTCGGGGCGGCGCGCTGCCAGGCGTTGGCCTACCAGGTTGCGCTGGCTGTGGGTGCCCATGCCCGGCCGCCGGGCGCGCCGGCGCGGACCGCCGTCGGCGAGGACCTCTGTGCCGCGGTCACCGAACGGTTCCGCGGCACGTGGACGTTGCGGTGAGGACCGGGCGCTCCCAGGCCCGGCGGGAAGGTGGACCCGTCAGTCCGGCCGGAAGGTGGACCCGTCCAACGACAGGAAGCTGCCGTGGGTGCTGCGGGCGACCACGGCGCCGGTGTCGAGGACGTCGATGCGCGTGGTGCCCGCGGAGCTGAAGACGCTGAAGATCTGCCGGGTGCTCGGCCGGTAGCCGGGTGGCAAGGTGAAGATCAGTGACGCGGCGACGGTGGCCTCCGCACCACCGGTCAGCGCCCCGCGCAGGTGGACCACGCCGGACCGGTCCTTCAGGTAGCCGGGCGGGTTGAACTGTAGGTCGTCGGTGGTGGTGGCGCGCCGCCAGGTGCCGGCCAGCGGCGGCGTGGTCCAGGCCTCGCTGAACGGGGTGTCGAGCCGGCGCAGCTCGGTGCGGATCTCGCCGAGCAGGTCGTGCAGGTCCGCCCGGACCCGGGCCAGCTCGGTCAGCGACACGCGGCCGTCGGCGCTCAGCCCGTCCAGGTCGCTCTCGATTCGGTGGAAGCGGAGGTTGAACCCCTCCTCGGCTCCGTTCCGCTCGGCCTGCACCGTGCTGACGCCGTCAAACCAGTCCTGGTGGTGGAAGCTGCGCGTGAACCTCGGCACCACGTTGGGGTCCTCGCGCGGGAACTCGGTCGTGTAGTCGAAAACCACCTGCGCCTCCACGCTTTCGTGATCTAACCTGCCGGTTCGCACGATACCGAGCCGGCCATGGTGATCAGGCCCAAATGACGGCCCGGGTCCGAGTCGCAACAGCCGAAGGTGTCCGGCAGCCGACGAGGGCAGGTCCCGCTCGACAGGCTCAGGCGCCGCGCCGCCCGAGTAATGTGATCTTGGGTTACCTGCGCTCTGGTGGATGCGTTCGACGACAACGACGGGTGGGCGATGGCAACGGCGTTCGACGGGTGGGATGCCGGCGCCACAGTCCGGGTCCTGCCGCAGATTTTCCACGTGTTCGGCGTCGGGTCCGTGCCGATGGCCGACGGCCGGGTGCTGGTCTTCGCGAGCGTTGCCGCACCAGGTACCGAGTTGGTGAGGTTGACCCCGCAGGGGCAGCCGGCGGGGCAACCGATCAGTCTGGAGCCGGACGACTTCGTCGGCACCGTCACGCCGCTCGTCCTGCCCGACGGGCGCCGGGTGGTGGCCACCGGGACCGCTGTGAACGTCGAGGACGGCCCGCGCGAGAGCCACACCGAGTCGCACATCCGCCTGTGGGCCGCTGACACCGGCCAGCAGGTGGGGCCGACCGTGCCCGGTCAGGGGCGGTGTATGACGCAGCTCAACCTTGCTGACGGCCGGCGGCTGCTGATCTTCGGTGAGGACGAGGGATCGGTCGTCCTGCTGGACCTGCCCGCCCTGTCCGTCGTCGCCCGGCTGCCGTGGCACCCCTTGGACCAGTTCGACTTGCTGAGGTGCCTGAGCGTCGTTCACCTGGACGGCAGGGCTCACCTGGTCATGGCCAGTGCCTTCGGCGCCCTGCGACTGTGGAGCATGGACTGGCTGACCGACGAGCACGCCCACATGACCGAGGTTGCGCGTGACGCCGGGGCGGAGCTGGGGGCTGCGGTGGTGGTGCCGGGTGCCGACGGCCAGCCGCTGCTGGCCCACAGCTTCGGCCGTCTCGTGGTGTTACGGGACGTGCGAAGCCTCGATCCCGTCGGGCTGCCGCGCGTCCTGCCTGGCGGCGTTCGTGAGCTGGCCGCGCTGCCGCTGCGGGACGGGCGGACGCTGCTCGCGGCCGGCATCGACGGGGGGGACATCGTGCTGTGGGATCTTGCCAGTGGCCAGCAGGTCGGCCCCCCACTCGCCGGCCACGAGTCCGGTGTCACCGCGCTGGCCGCGGTCCCGATGCCGGACGGGCGCTCGATGCTGGCGTCCGGCTCCGTCGACAGCACGGTGCGGTTGTGGACGCCGGAACGGTCGGCGCCGGTCGCGCAGACCGTGACCGGCCACGCGGGTCCGGTGCTGGCGCTCGCCGCGGTGGGCGGGCTCGCCGGCGGGAATGCCCTGCTGGCCTCGGCCGGCCAGGACCGTTCAGTGCGGCTGTGGAGGGCTGACGGCGAGCCGGTGGGTGAGCCGCTGCTGGGTCACACCGGGGCGGTGTTGTCGGTCGCGGCCCCACCCGGCAGCGCGACGACCGGTCCGCTGGTGGTCTCGGGGAGTGGGGACCGGACGGTGCGCCGGTGGGACCCGGTGACCGGGGTGGCGGTCGGGGCGCCGCTGACGGGCCATTCGGGGGCCGTGCGGGCGGTGACGGCCGGCGGGCAGCCCGGTCAGCCGCTGGTGGTCTCGGCCGGTGTCGACGCGACGGTGCGGCGGTGGGACGCGGCGACCGGGCAGCCGGTCGGCCAGCCCCTGCGCGGCCACGAGGGTGCTGTGCTCGCGGTCGTCACGCTCGTCGCCGGCGTCCCGATGATCGCTTCAGGCGGCGACGACGGCACCGTCCGGTTGTGGAATCTCCTGACCGGCGCGGCGCTCGGGCGGTCGCTGACCGGGCACAACGGTGCGGTACGCGCCCTGGCCGCGCTGGTGGTCGCCGGTCGGCCGCTGCTGGTCTCCGGCGGGGACGACGCGGCTGTGCGGCTGTGGGACCCGGTGGCGGCCACCGCGGTCGGAGAGTTGCGGGGCCACACCGCCGGTGTGCGGGCGGTGGCGGCCCTCGCCGGCGGTGGGGAGCCGCTGGTGGCGTCTGGAGGGGACGACCGGTCCATCCGGCTCTGGGACCCGGTGTCGCATACCCAGGTGGGTGCTGCGCTCGTCGACCACACTGACGGAGTTCGTGCGCTGGCATCCCTGCGGCTGGCGGACGGCAGCGAGAAGCTCGCGTCGGCCGGCGCGGACGCCACCGTCAAGCTGTGGACCTTCTGACCCGGCGGGCCGGGCGGCAAGGCCGGCCCGTGGCACGGCGGATGGGTGCCACCTCATGGCATGGGGAAGGCTCCCAGTGCTGCTGGTCGGGTCCTTACGGCGACCGGGCCGGCGGGGTTACCGAGAGCCGCGGGGCCGACGGTTGACCTTGTCGCCCCGGTGACGGGGTGGGCCGAGGGGACGGTGCCATATGCCACATGTTCGCGATGAGCAGTGGGCGCAAGCGGGTGAGCGCGACGTTCTGGCTGCTGGACGCCACGGACAGCCCGCGGGGGCGGGACGTCCGCCCGCCCGACGGGGCCGGCCTGGGCACGTTCGACGGTGACGGCGAGCCGTACCTGGCGAAACAGCCGATCGCGGGCCGCGCTAAACGCGCGATCTCCGTCTACGCCGCCAACACCGCCAGAGGCCGGATCCATGGCCACAGCTACAAGGCCACCCTCAGCATCGAGATCGTCACCGACGAAGCCTGGACAGCGGCGACCGCCGCCTAACGCCGATTTCCACGCAGGAGGTTCGGGGCAACCTCGTCAGGCGAAGTCGAAGTGCAGGGTCCGCCTGCTCCACCACGGGATGACCGTGTCGGGGATCAGCGGGGCCTGGGGTCAGGGGGCCTGGAATCCCGCGTTGGTCAGCACGGTGCTCGCCTTGTCGGACAGGATGAAGTTGACGAACGCGGTGGCGCCGGCGGCGTTGGGCGCGTTCTTCAGCGCGACGATCGGGTAGTCGTTGATCGCCTTGGTGGATTCGGGGAACTCGACGCCGTCCACCTTGCCCGCCGACGCCTTGACGTCCGTGCGGTAGACCAGCGCGGCGTCGACCTCACCGAGGGTGACCTTCGACAGTGCGGACTTGACGTCCTGCTCCAGGGTGACCGGGGTCAGGTTCACCCCGGCGGCGGCGAGCGCCTTCTTCGCGGCGGCTCCGCAGGGCACCTGCTCGGCGCACAGCGCGGCCTTCACCCCCGGCCTGGTCAGGGCGGGCAGGTCGGTGACGCCCTTCGGGTTGCCCTTCGGTACGGCGATGACGAGCTGGTTGCGGACGAAGACCTTGGGCGCGCCGACGTTGTCGCCGGCGTCGGTGACGGTCTTCATCGTGGCCGGGCTCGCCGCGGCGAACACGTCGGCCGGGGCGCCGGAGGTGATCTGCTGGGCCAGCTGCGAGCTGCCGGCGAAGGAGAAGGTCACCTTCGATCCGGGGTTCGCGGCCTCGAAGTCCTTGCCGAGCTGGGTGAACGACCTCGTCAGCGAGGCGGCGGCGAGCACCGTGACGGTCCCCTGTACTCCGCTCGCGGCGCTGCTGGCCGTGGCGGAGGGCGTCGCCGCAGCGCCGCCGTCGCTGCCGCCACATCCGGCGGTCGCGAGAAGCCCGGCGCCGAGCACCGCCAGGGCCGCCGTCTTCATCTTGCGAAATCTCACGTGTCCCGTTCCTCCACCCGTTCATCCGTTGTCCGGTTTCCGCAGTCGCGGACCCTGTCGCTCTGCTAATCCGCAGATGCGAAACTCTGGGCATGATAGTTCCGTATCTGCACGGTGAACAGGCGGGTTGTTCCGTGGTGTGCCGGTGCGCGGCCGGGGCCTGCGCCACGGCGACCGGAGCCCCGCTCGGCGGGCGGTGTCGAGAGCGGTGCCGAGGGCAGGGTCAAGAGCGGTGCCGAGCCGGTTGAGCCGGTCGTGCTCCTCGGGCAAGCCGCGGGTGATGGCAGGCCGGGTTACGGCAGGACGTGGGTTACGCGGCAGGACGTGGGTTACGGCGGGCCGGGTTACGGCAGGACGTGGAAGGTCCGGTCGTGGTAAATGAGCGGGGACGCCTCCGGGTCGGTGTCCGCCTCAAGGACCTGGCCGATGATGAGGAAGTGGTCCCCGGCCTCGACGGGTGGCCGGGCGGAGCAGCGCAGCCACGCCCGTCCCCCGTCGAGCAGGGGCTCGCCGGTCGCAGCCTGGTCCAGCGGGTCGGCGAGGCGAACCGGTCGATCCCGCTGCGGGCGAAACGCCGGGCGACCTCCTCCTGCTGGGAGGACAACAGGTTCACCTTTCGAACCAGCGGGCCAGGAACCGGGTGGACACGTAGGCCAGGGCGGCGCTCTGCGCCACCCCGACGCGGGTGCATCGGGTCGTCCGGGTGAGCCCCGCCGTCCCGACGGGCCCGCGCGTCAGCCGTCGGCGAGGGATCTCCGGTCCCGGCGCAGGGGATGATCGGGCGGGATCTCCACGACCACGATCGGGACGCCGTCCGGATCCTCGATCCACATCTCGTCGAGTCCCCACGGCTCACGCCGCGGCTCCCGGGTGATGACGACACCCGCCGTGTTCAACCGGGTGTGTTCGGCCGCCAGGTCACGCACCTGCAGCCAGAGCCGCGTCGTCCCCACTGGTTCCCGGCCTGCGCCCACCGGTTCCCCGCCCGCGCCCACCGGCCGTGCCGGGCGCGGCGAGCGCCCGGACACCTCCAGCAGGCCCTGGCCGAGGAAGAACACCAGCCCGGGTTCCTCCGGCGGCCCGAATTCGCGGTAGACCGCCAGCCCGAGGGTCTCGCGGTAGAAGCGGTGACTGCGTTGCGGATCCGTGGGCCGGAGCAGGATGCGGCTGCTGAGAACCTCCACCCGGCCAGTCTGCCCCGTCCGCGGACCGCCGTCGTCACCACCGGGGGCGGTGACGGGGAGCAGGCCGCGGTCGGCTCCGGTTCCCCACGAGCGCGCGACGAGCGCGCGCAACGCGTTGACGGCCGTCCAGGTCCGGCGTCAACCGCCGCGCAGCGTCCTGGTGATCCCGGCGGCGACCGTCGTCGCGAGCGCCCAACCGGCGGCGATGAGGAAGTAGGCGAACCAGACCGTCGCGCCGCGCGGGGTGAAGTGCTGCTCCTGCCCGAAGTCGATGAGGGGCAGCAGCAGGTCGAGGGTGTAGACGGGGGCGTGGAAGGCCGACGCGGCGGTGTCGTCGACCGGCGCCGGCGGCCGTAGGTCGAACAGCACGCTGCCGGCCACCACCAGAAGCGCGATCCACGAGGCGGCCCGCACCGGGCGGAATCCGTATCCCACGAGCAGGTCCTGCAGGTGGCTCCATAGCTTCGCCGCCGGCGCCAGAGTCTCGCGTCGATGCGATCGAGCCGCTGGTGCCGGCGCTGTTGCCGGCACCGTGGCCTGGGCCGCAGTCAGGGCCGCAGTCAGGGCCGCAGTCAGGGCCATGGTCAGGGCTGTCGTCGCCGGGGCGCGCGCCGTCCAGGCGGGCCCCCTCCAGGCAGACCCGGCTGCCCACCTCGGCGTAGGCGATGCTCACCGTCCCTTGGGCGTGGAACCCCTCACAGCAGTTGAGCATCGCGGCGACCTTCAGGTCGAATGCCGCCAGCGCGGTGCCCGTGGGACTGCTCAGGTGGGCTCCCTCCAACCGCACCGATCCGCCCACGACAGCGTTGTTCAGCCTCAGCTCCCCGTCGCAGCGCAGGGCCGACAGGTACCGGCCGTCGGGTGAGGGGCCACCGAGGAGGTCGTCCTCGACGTGCAGCCGGGTTGCGTCGAAGGCGGAGCCGGGGCCCTCGAAGCGGGCGCCGGAGAGCAGCAGCGCTCCGTTGATCCGGGTGCCGGCCAGGATGACCGGTCCGCGGGACCGGCAGTCGAAGAGCCGGAGGTTGCCCTCGATGACGGCGTTCGACGCGAGGATTCCGCGGAAGTGCGTACCGGTGAGATCGAGCTGGCGGGTTCTCGCCCCGTACAGATTCACCCGATGGTCGAAGACGCAGTCCCGCAGCCGGACCGGACATCCAA
>NZ_CDWWEW010000125.1:0-2030 GCF_977966315.1 Frankia sp. CeRuru1 | reverse complement strand
TCCCGGTGCCGGTCGGGTGCGGTTCCGCTGGACCCGACCGCTTCCCGGGGTGTCCCGTGGGATACCGGGCCGGTTGACGGGCGCGCGGCTGGTCCGGGAGGTGAACGGCTGGCATGTGGTGTTCCGCCTGGAAACCCCTGATGTGCAGTCGGAACCGCACGCTGGCCCGCCGGCAGGGGTGGACCGTGGGGTGACCCGGACGCTGGCCTTGTCGGACGGGTCGTTCCGGGACATGCCCGTGCTGCTGTCGCCGGGTGAGGCGCGGCGGCTGCTCCGGTTGGAACGGAAAGCGGCCCGGCAGCGCCGGGCCCGTCCGTGGAACGCCCCGACGTCGAACCGGCTTCGCCGGACCTATGACCAGATTGCCGTGGTGCGCGCGAGAACCAAACGCCGCCGCGACGACTGGGTACACAAGACCACCACCACAATCAGCCGGGAATACGGGCTGATTGTGGTTGAAGATCTGCGGGTGGAGAACATGACCCGGTCGGCGCGGGGCACGATGGAGGCGCCCGGGAAGAACGTCCGGCAGAAAGCCGGGCTGAACCGGGCGATCCTCGCGGCAGCCTGGAGCAGGCTCGGCGAGCATCTTGCTTACAAGACCGCCCGTGAAGGCGGGGAGCTGGTGAAAGTCCCGGCGCCGCGCACCTCGCAGCGTTGCCATGCCTGCGGGTTCTTCGATCCAGTGTCCCGCCGGTCGCAGGCGCTGTTCGCCTGCACCTCGTGCGGTTGGCAGGGGAACGCGGACACGAACGCGGCATTGAACATTCTCGCGGCAGGACAGGACGCAAGTCCCGGGCGTACAGCCCGTGTCGTGAACGGACGTGGAGCCACGGCGGTTACGTCGGGCTGCGAAGCGTCAACCACCCGGGACGCGGCATGACCGCCGCCGGGAATCCCTCGCGTTCACGCGGGGGAGGATGTCAACAGCCGGGCATCGCGGCGCTGGCCGCCGGGAGCGTCAGCCCGATCGCGACCGTCGTGCTGGTGGCGGTGACGCTGTTCGGCGCACAGTCGGTGTCAGGATGCCGGGCAGCCTTGGTGGATCTTGACTGATTCGTAGTACTTCTTCGCCTCGAGATGTAGGGGTACCAGGCAGTAGGCGGGATTGGTCCCTACCGTCTGGCGGCTTGTTAGGAAGTGCCGGCCTGCGTCGTCGGGCCACAGTGCGCGTTCGAAGACGGCGCGCTGGTTGGTGAGGGCCTGGGCGGTGTAGCGGACCAGGTCGGGGTCTGTGGCCTCGGTCGCGACGATGCCGTTGGGTATGGCGACGGTGGAGGCTGGTTCGATGCCGGGGTAGTCCTGGGGCCCGATGGTCTGGTTGCCGTAGATCTGCCCGCGGGCGAAGCTGTTCCCTGCCTTGGACCGGTAGAAGTTGTCCCATTCGGTCTCCATGGCCCGCTGGTAGACGGCGAGGGGGAGCAGGCGCAGGCCTACTCCTTCTGTTGCTTCCCGGTAGATTTCGTCGGTGGGTGCTCCGCCCGACCACAGCACCGCGTCGACGTGCCCGGCGCGCAGTGCTGCTAGGCCGTTGACCAGCGTCATCGGCTCAGGTGTGGCAGGCGTGAGGGAACAGGCAGAGGGCTGTGGGCCGGCGGCGAGCTGGATCTGGCGGAAGAGAACCTGCCCGATCTGGAAGGTTCCGGAGTCCGGGAGTCCGGTGGCGACGCGTGTTCCGGAGCAGAGCTGGTCTGCGGTAGTGATGTCGGAGTCTTGGCGTACGACGAGTTGCAGCAGGTCGAACCATAGCGGTCCGACCGAACGCAACTCGTCTATCGGGGAGCCGGCGAACTGCGACACAGCGTAGCGGGCGTCGACCGCTGTTGTGAGCTGGACGATCGACAGAGTGCAGCGTGCGTTGGGGTCGCGCAGGGTGTTCAGGTTGTGGGCGCTGCCGATCGTCGTTACGACGTTCACCTTCGTGCCGGGGTAGGCCGTGCGGAGGAGACCGGCCAGCGCCTCGCCGTACTTGTTGTAGGGGCTGTCCGGCTGACCAGTCATGATCGAGACACTGTCGCACTGGCCTATCG
>NZ_CDWWEW010000124.1:0-13046 GCF_977966315.1 Frankia sp. CeRuru1 | reverse complement strand
GTCACCTTCTGCTGCCCGTGAGCCGAGCCGCTGCCCGTGAGCCGAGCCGCTGCCCGTGAGCCGAGCCGGTGGGTGACGGCTGTCTGGTGCTGGTACCGACCCCGAGATCCCGACCCGAGGAGGCTAGGTGCAGATCCCTTTCTCGTCGTCGTCGAGCACCAGTCTCGGCATCGAATGGGAGCTGCAGCTCGTCGACCAGCAATCGCGCGAACTTCGCGGCGAGGCCAGCGGGATTCTTCACGAGCTGCGGGCGAAGGCCGGGGAGCGCGAGGCGGCCAAGGCCAAGCACGAGCTGTTCGCGTCGACCATCGAGGTCGTCACCGGGGTCTGCGACTCGGTGGAGGAAGCGACCGCGGACCTGGCTGGAACCGTCTCGCTGCTGCGTGATCTGGCGGAACGGCGCGGGATCGGGCTGATGTGCAGTGGCACGCATCCGGCCAGTGACTACATGGGGCAGTGCATCACCGAGGATCATCGCTATTTCCGGCTGGTCAGCCAGATGCAGTGGTTGGCCCGGCGGCTGCTCATCTTCGGCGTCCACGTACACGTCGGAGTGCGGTCTGCGGACAAGGTCATGCCGATCGTGAACGCTCTGATGGCCTATGTTCCGCATTTTCTCGCCCTGTCGGCGTCGTCGCCCTACTGGCTGGGCGGAGACACCGGGCTGGCCTCATCCCGATCACAGGTCTTCGCGAGCCTGCCCACCGCGGGACTGCCGTACCCGTTGGAGGACTGGCCGGGTTTCGAGTCGTTCATGGAGACACTGATTGTCTCCGGCACCATCGAGACGATCCGCGAGGTCTGGTGGGACATTCGTCCACATCCCAACTTCGGCACCGTGGAACTGCGGGTCTGCGATGGTCTGCCGTCCCTGATGGAGGTGGGGGCGGTCGCGGCTCTCGCGCAGTGCCTGGTTGACCGCATGAACACCCAGATCGATCGTGGGTATCGCCTCCCGACTCCGCAACGCTGGCTCGTGCAGGAGAACAAGTGGCGAGCGGCCCGGTACGGTCTGGACGCACAGATCATCGTCGATGGTCGGGGCGGTATCCGGCCGGTCCGGGACGAGATCACCGATCTCGTGGAGGATCTGCTTCCGGTCGCCCACCGCCTCGGTTGTTCATCCGAGCTCTCCGACGCGCTGACCATCCTGCGGACGGGCGCGAGCTATACCCGGCAGCGGGACGCCGCCCGGCGGGCCGGTGGAGATCTCATCCGGGTCGTCGATACCCTGCTCGAAGAGATGAACATGGGCCGTCCGGTAGTCGACGGCTAGACACGTCGGCGAATACCCCGAACCGCACGCGTTCAGGGCCCGCGTGGCGTGTGCAGGGAGGAGCCCGGCCGGCAGATGAAGGTTGACGAGACCGCGGCGGTCGCCGGGTGGGTGGCCGCGCACGAATCCGAGCTGATCGCGTTGCGTCGCGATCTCCACGCCCACCCGGAGCTCGGCCGGCGGGAGCACCGCACCGCCGAGCAGGTCGAGGCGCGACTCCGGGCCGCGGGACTGTCGCCGCAGCGCCTGCCGGACCTTCCTGGCCTGTGGTGTGATATCGGTCTCGGCGTCGATCATGATCCAGATGCTCCCGTGATCATGCTGCGGGCCGACATGGACGCTCTTCCGCTCTCGGATATCAAGGACGTGCGGTACCGCTCCACCGTTCCGGGTGTGGCTCACGCCTGCGGACATGACGTACACACGACCGTGGCGCTCGGCGCCGGACTCGCGCTTGCCGAGATCGCACGCGTGTCTACGCTGCCCGGGACCGTGCGCCTGGTGTTCCAGCCCGCGGAGGAGCTCATGCCGGGCGGCGCGTTGGACGTTATCGACGCGGGAGTGCTGAAGCCGGTGACCACGGCGATCGCGGTGCACTGCGATCCGGCGCTCGACCTGGGCATGATCGGTCTGCGGACGGGTCCGATCACCTCTGCCGCCGATGCCGTCGAAATCACGTTGGCCGGGCCCGGCGGTCACACCTCCCGGCCACAGAACACAGTCGACCTGGTGTACGCGCTCGTCCGCCTTGCGGCCGATCTTCCTGCCGCGTTGGGGCGACTAGTCGATCCCAGGTCGGCGCTCTCCCTGGTCTGGGGTCAGGTGCAGGCGGGAACCGTTACCAACGCCATCCCTCGAACCGGTCAGCTCCGAGGCACGATCCGCACTTTGTCCCGGGAGACCTGGGAGAGCGTGCCGGCGCTGGTCACTCAGGTTGCCGAGCAGCTCATCGCACCGTACGGAGCACAGATCGTGGTCGACTACCGGCGTGGCGTGCCGCCCGTGGTGAACAGCGTGGATGTCGTCGAGGTCCTTCGGACCGTCGTCGACCGTGTGTTTGGTCACGGGGCCTCCACCATGGTGGCGCAATCGCTTGGTGGCGAGGACTTCGGTTGGTATCTGAACCACGTGCCGGGGGCCTTGGCCCGATTGGGCACTCGGACACCCGGCGGCCACACCTACGACCTTCACCAGGGTAGCTTCGACGTGGACGAGAGAGCGATCGGTGTGGGCGTGAAGCTGCTTGCCGGCGCGGCTCTCGATCTGCTGACCCAGACGCCACCGGCGCCGTGATGCGTCACGCAGTCGGTCGCGAACGGAGCTCGGCCACGTAGTCGGCGGGTGCCCCGGCCTTCTCCGCGGAATCGGCGATCATCTCGAGGTACCGGCGCGACGGGAGTCCTCCCTCGTAGGCGTCGAGAACATACGTCCAGGCGAGAGCCTCCCCATCGAGGGTGGAGACCCGCACCCGGATGCGGGTGTACAGGCCGGTGTCCGCGCCTTCCCAGACGTCGAGCCGTTCCAAGTCGTAACGGTCGAGGTCGTACAGAAGGACGTACGCGTGGGCACCCGGAGCCTCGACGATGGTCGGCAAGGCTCCATCCCAACCGACGTTCTCACCGCCGAACGTGAGGCGCCAACCGTTGATCCATCCAGTGCCGGTCACGGGCGAATGCGGGGCCCGCTCCTTCATCTGCGCCGGGTCGAGGTTGCCGGCGTAAGCCGCGTACAAGGTCATTGTGATCTCTCGGAGGGTTACGGTGCGTGATTGTAACTGTAATTTCCGCTCATGAAAGGAGGAAGATGGCCCTACCTGACATCGCCGATGTCGGACTCCGTCTGCGATCCTACGGAGCCTTCCGCACCGGCAGGAGAGCGGCCACGGCGGCGGGGCAAGATGATAAGGAAGCGATACCGGATCGGGAGGGCACGTGACTCGCATCATCATTCTTGGTGGAGGGCCCGGAGGCTACGAGGCGGCTCTCGTTGGAGCCTCACTCGGAGCGACGGTCACCATCATCGACTCGGACGGGGTCGGTGGTGCCTGTGTGCTCACCGACTGCGTCCCCTCCAAAACCTTGATCGCGACTTCGGAGACCATGACGAACCTTGCTCTGGCTCCCGGCCTGGGTGTCCGCCCGCATAGTCTCGGCCCTGGGCCGGAACCGGCGTTGCCCCCCGTGGCCTGGGGGATCAGTACCGGCGCGGACTCGGGCATCCGGCCGCTCACGCCCCCGGAGGTCGTCAATGTGGATGCGGAGCAGGTGTACGAACGGGTCCGTGATCTAGCCAAGGCCCAGTCCCTGGACATCGAGCGCCGGCTCGAGCGCGAGAAGGTCGATGTCGTGCACGCCTCTGGGCGTCTTGTCGGGCCGCACGCAATCGAAACCAGCGCCGGTGAAACCTTCGTCGGCGATGTGATTTTGATCGCGACCGGCGCCTCACCACGCGATCTCCCCACGGCCCAGCCGGATGGTGAGCGGATTCTCACCTGGCGACACCTCTACGACCTCAAGGAGATACCCGAACATCTGGTCGTCGTCGGTTCCGGCGTCACCGGAGCTGAGTTCGCCAGCGCGTATCGGGCGCTTGGCGCCGAGGTCACGCTGGTTTCCTCGCGCGAACGCGTGCTGCCGGGGGAGGACCCGGATGCTGCCCGGGTCATCGAGGATGTGTTTGTGCGGCGTGGGATCGAGGTGCTCAACCGATCGAGGGCGGCGTCGGTACGGCGCATCGGGGACGGTGTGATCGTTGAGCTGACCGACGGCCGGACCGTCACGGGAAGCCATGCTCTGATGGCGGTTGGTTCGGTACCCTGCACCAAGGGCCTCGGGCTGACTGACGTGGGGGTGCGGCTTGGGCCTGGTGGGCATGTGAACGTGGACCGGATGTCGCGGACCTCGGTGCCGGGTGTCTACGCGGCCGGTGACTGCACTGGAGTCCTCCCGCTCGCATCGGTCGCCGCGATGCAGGGGCGTATCGCCATGTGGCACGCCCTCGGCGAGGCCGTCACACCCTTGCGGCTCGGGACGGTGTCGTCCAACATCTTCACCGAGCCGGAAATCGCCACCGTCGGAGTCACGCAGGTGATGAAGGACACCGGGGCAGTCGCAGCCGAGGTGACCACAGTTCCACTCTCGCGGAATCCGCGGGCGAAGATGATGGGTATTGAGGACGGCTTCGTGAAACTGTTCTGCCGTCCGGGGAGTGGAAGCGTGCTTGGCGGTGTCATTGTCGCGCCGCGTGCATCCGAACTCATCCTCTCTATCTCGCTCGCGGTCGAACACGGTCTGACCGTCGATCAAATCGCACATACGTTCTCGATCTACCCGTCGCTCTCCGGGTCGATCACCGAGGCGGCTCGCGTCCTGCGTACGCGCGACTTCTTCGCGGGATTCGACAACCCGGAGTGAGCAGGGGCCCGGCAGGGCCGCATGCGGAACCTCCTGCCATGTCGGGCTGCCATGCCGGGACGACGGCCGGCGCGGCGAGTACTGCCGACGCCTGCCTGTGGAGAAGGCTACGAGCAGGGCTTTTCCACCTGGCCGCGTCTGGGGGATCGTCTGTTCCCGTAGGCGCGGCCGGCGATGTCCGCGGGATGAAACCGGTTCGCGGCGTGGCTCTGACTCTCGGGCCGACGTGCCGACGGCATCATCGTCTGAAGCATGCGGGTGAGTAAGAGGTCCGGGTGTCGTGTCGAAAAAGACACGACGGGAAGCCCGGGACGGCCGGCCGCCCCGGGCTCACATGGCTCTTCGCGGAAGGACTGAAGGTTGCGCCAGGACAAGCCTGGGCATTTCATCTGGACGAGCCCAGAGGGGCGTCGATATCACATATCACCAGAGCAGTATCTGGCGGATGTTGTTATCGAGGGCCGCCTCCGGCCCGAGGTGCACCGGTCCGAGTAAGCGAAAAGCTGAGAAATGTGACATTCCTGGTTAAATCACTCCGTGTCCCCGTCCTCCTTGTCCTCATCGTCGCTCGTGGGGAAAACCGGAGGAAAGCCATGCTGTTCCAGTCGGCGGTTCCGGAAGAACCCGCTGGTGGCGAAGCCGAGCCCGATCCCAGAGATCAGAAGAAACGCGACGACGACGGCTCGGACTCCGAACTCACCGGGCAACAGGGAAAAGATCAGCGCGAAGGGCAACATCAGCAGGAAGGGCCGTGCCGCCTGGCGCAGCCTCCAGCCGGGGCCGGTGAGGTCATGCGAGACCCAGTCGTTGTAGGCCGGAGGAAGGGTCCCCCCAAGCAGGTAGTGCACTCGCCCGGTCAGCGGTGGTCGCTGAACGACTGGGCGGGCCACCGCTAGCTCCCGGTCCTGGCCGCTCACCGTCGGGCTGTCGTTACCGTCCATACCTCGCAGCCTATGAAGTCTGCGGTGGAGAGGTGGCAGCCGACGGTGGGCAGGTCGAGCTTCGGTGCGTTCTAGTCTTTGATCTCACAGAGCACGGTGCCGCTGGTGACAACGGCGCCGACGGCCGCAGCCAGTCCGGTGACCGTGCCATCCCGGTGCGCGTTGATCGGCTGTTCCATCTTCATCGCTTCCAGAACAATGATCAGATCACCCGCGGAAACAGCGTCGCCGTCGTTGACCGCGACCTTCACGATGGTGCCCTGCATGGGACTGGTCAGGGCGTCGCCCGTGACCTTGGCCGCAGCCGTGCCGCGAGCGCGCCGCTTGGGCGCCGCTCCCCGGGAAGCGGCGACGGGGGCAGAACCGAATCCGGCGGGTAGCACGACTTCGAGGCGTTTGCCGCTTACCTCGACAACCACGGTCTCCCGCGGCTCGGGGGTGGTGTCGGCCTCAGTCCCTCCCGCGAAGGCCGGGATGGTGTTGTCGAACTCGGTTTCGATCCAGCGGTTGTGGATACGGAAAGGCTCCGCGGCGTCCTCTGGGGCGAAGGCGGGATCCCGTACGACCGCGCGGTGGAATGGCAGTGCCGTCGCCATTCCCTCGATGATCATCTCGTCGAGGGCGCGCCGAGCCCGCTGCAGAGCTTCCTGCCGGGTTGCTCCGGTGATGATGAGCTTTGCGAGCAGGGAGTCGAAAGCGCCGCCGATGACGCTGCCGCTTTCGATGCCGGTATCGAGTCGGACGCCGGGGCCGGCCGGCGCGATCAGCTTGGTGACCGTGCCGGGGGCGGGAAGGAAGTTACGGCCGGGATCCTCACCGTTGATGCGGAATTCGATGGAGTGACCGCGAGGAGCCGGATCGGTGAAGTCAAGTGCCTCACCCTCTGCGATGCGGAACTGGGCGCGAACCAGGTCCACTCCGGAGACCTCTTCGGTCACCGGATGCTCGACCTGGAGGCGGGTATTGACTTCAAGGAAGCTGATCATGCCATCGCGGGCGACGAGGAACTCGACGGTCCCGGCCCCGATATAGCCGGCTTCCTTGCAGATCGCCCTCGAGGCGTCGTACAGCGAGTGGAGCTGAGCCTCCGAGAGAAACGGTGCCGGCGCCTCCTCCACGAGCTTCTGGTAACGGCGCTGGAGCGAGCAGTCGCGGGTACCGACCACGACGACGTTGCCGTGCGTGTCCGCCAGGATCTGGGTCTCGACGTGGCGGGGCTGGTCCAGGTACCGCTCGACGAAGCACTCTCCGCGACCGAACGCCGCGACCGCCTCCCGGACGGCACTGTCGAACAGTTCGGGGAGCTCCTCCGCGGTCCAAGCGACCTTCAGCCCGCGCCCTCCGCCACCAAAAGCGGCCTTGATGGCAACCGGAAGGCCGTACTGCTTGGCGAAGGTGACAACTTCATCGACGCCGGCTACGGGGTCTGCGGTGCCAGGCGCGAGTGGCGCACCGACCGCTAGTGCAATATGCCGGGCCGCGGTCTTGTCCCCGAGACGGCGGATGGCCTCCGGCGGCGGGCCGATCCAGGTGAGGCCTGCGGAGATCACGGCCTCCGCGAAGTCCGCGTTCTCCGAGAGAAAACCGTATCCCGGGTGGACGGCATCGGCCCCGGAGGACTTGCAGGCATCGAGAATTTTGTCGATGCGCAGGTATGAATCACCAGGGGTCGTGCCCCCCAACGCAAATGCCTCGTCAGCAACGCGTACGTGCAGGGCATTGATATCCGGTTCCGCGTATACTGCGACGCTGGTGTATCCGGCGTCGCGGCAGGCGCGGGCTACTCGAACCGCGATTTCTCCCCGATTGGCGATGAGGATCTTACGCACGTCGCTCCCGTCCTCGTCCGGCCTGCCTGAGTGTAGGTGAGTCGGGCCGCACATTTTGCTGTCGTTGTACCCAGATGTGATGCTGCAGACATCCCGGCGTCATGCCTATCGGTTGATCACCAGTCGGCTCGAGTGCGCGCACCCGGCGTCATCCCGGACCTTTGCCACGCGCCCGGTCCGGTGGTGAGGCTGCCACGGAGCGCCAGCGTCGGGCTGGCCCAGGATGAACGGCGGATGGCCGGCGCCGACGAGGGAGCGGCACGAGCCGTCAGGAGCGCCACCACAGCGGCGATCTCCTCCGGCGTCGCCTCGCCGCGGATCAGCTGCAGCCGAGGCCGACTCGCCCGCCTGTCATCGTCCTGAACCACGTTTCTCTCCTCGGTACCTCGAGTAGCTGGTGCGTCGTGAGTATGCCGTCCGTGGACCTCTGAGGCCCGGGAGATCTCCGTCGGGGAGATCCTCCTTCCGGCGAGCTGGCGACGGCAGATATCGTCTATAGCGGGATGTTGCCGTGCTTCTTCGGTGGCAGGGATTCACGTTTGGTACGCAGCAGACGCAGCGCTCGAATGACCTCGCACCGCGTTGCCGACGGGCTGATGACCGCGTCGAGATAGCCCCGTTCCGCCGCGATGTAAGGGGTCGCGAAGTGATCGGTGTAGTCCTGGATCAGCTCTGCCCGACGAGTCTCCGGTGACTCGGACCTGGCTAGATCCCGTCGATAGATGATGTTGACGGCACCCCGGGCGCCCATCACCGCGATCTCGGCGGTCGGCCAGGCGAGGTTGATGTCCGCCCGCAGGTGCTTGGACCCCATGACGTCGTAGGCACCGCCGTAGGCCTTCCGAATGATCACCGTCACCTTCGGTACGGTGGCCTCTGCGTAGGCGTAGATCAGCTTGGCGCCACGGCGAATGATGCCGTTCCACTCCTGGGAGGTGCCGGGGAGGAAGCCGGGGACGTCGACCAGGGTCAGCACCGGGATGTTGAATGCGTCGCAGGTCCGGACGAACCGGGCGGCCTTCTCGCTGGCGTCGATGTCGAGGGTGCCGGCGAACTGCATCGGCTGGTTGGCGACCACCCCGATAGAACGTCCATCCACCCGGCCGAATCCGACGATCATGTTCTGGGCGAACTGGGTGTGGACCTCGAGAAAGTCACCCTCGTCGAGGAGCCGCTCGATGATCTGGTGCATGTCGTACGGAGTGTTCGGGGAGTCGGGGATGAACGTGTCGAGATCCGGGTCGATCTCGGCGTCCAGATCGTCCACGGCGTCGTAGCTCGGGGCGTCGTCGAGATTGTTCGACGGAAGGAACGACAGCAGCGCACGGGCGAGCTCGAGGCACTCCGTCTCGTCGGCCGACTGGAAGTGCGCGACACCGCTGCGGGAGTTGTGGGTGTGTGCGCCACCCAGTTCCTCCATGCCCACGTCCTCGCCGGTGACTTCCTTGATCACGTCGGGGCCAGTGATGAACATGTGGCTGGTCTGGTCGACCATCAGGGTAAAGTCGGTGATCGCCGGCGAGTACACGGCGCCACCGGCGCATGGTCCCATGATCAGCGAGAGCTGTGGGATGACGCCGGAGGCCATCACGTTGCGGTAGAAGATTTCGCCGTACAGACCGAGGGAGACGACGCCCTCCTGGATACGCGCTCCGCCGGAGTCGTTGATACCCACGACGGGGCAGCCCGTCTTCAACGCAAGATCCATGATTTTGACGATCTTCTCACCGAAGACCTCACCCAGGCTGCCACCGAAAACGGTGAAGTCCTGGCTGAACACGCAGACCTGCCGGCCGTCGACAGTCCCGTACCCGGTCACCACGCCGTCGCCATACGGCCGGTTGGCCTGGACGCCGAAGTCGTGCGCGCGATGGCGGGCGAAGGCGTCGGTCTCGACGAACGACCCGGGGTCGAGGAAGGCCTCGACCCGTTCGCGGGCTGTCATCTTGCCCTTGGCATGCTGCGCGTCGACCGCTCGCTGGGACCCGGCGTGGACGGCATCATCGTTCACGCGCCGCAGTTGGGCGAGTCGGCCTGCGGTGGTGTGCGGGTCGGGAGCGGAATCCTCTGCGGGCGCGGGAAGAGCCATAACCGGCAGCGTACGACCCCCGCGGGTCCACGCGTGTGATTGATGTGCAGCGGATCTCACCGGATAGGCAAGATTCGTGGGCCTCCGGTGAGTTAACCGTATCCCGGATCAGTTTGCTGATCGTCCGCTGATCGCCCGAGTCGCCGGCGGGTGACCGGACGGTCTGGCAGGGTGGACCGGTGTCACCCTCGAAGGAGCCTTCACCCGTGGGACCCTCTTCCGAGCAGCCCGCGTCCGGCAAGCTCCCGCCCGGCAAGCCCTCGCCGACGTCCCCTCGGGCCCGCTCTGTCGGGGAGGGGCGATCCGCGTCCATCGGAACACGTGAACCGCTGGACGCCGCACGCCTCGCGGCCCGTGCCGCCGCGGTTGGCCTCGACCTGACGGTGGTAGAGGAGATCGACTCGACCAACGCCGCGCTGGCGCGCATCGCCCGGGGCGAAGACACCGCCCGCGGCCGGGGACAGGTTCTCGTCGCCGAACGGCAGACGGCGGGTCGTGGCCGGCTCGACCGATCCTGGGAGTCTCGCCCTGGCGCCGGGTTGACGGTCTCGCTGCTGCTGCGACCCCGGGTAGCGATGTCCCTGCTCGGCTGGCTGCCTATGGTGGTCGGAACCTCGCTCCTGGCGACGCTACGTGAGGTGGCGGCGGTTCCCGCAGTCCTGAAATGGCCCAATGACGTTCTCGTCGACGATGCGAAGCTCGCCGGCATCCTGGTCGAGGTCGTCCAGATCCCATTGTCGTCACCTTCGGTGATTATCGGTTTTGGGTTGAATGTCATGGCGGAGCGTGACGAGCTCCCGGAGCGGTCGACGAGCCTGCTGCTCAGCGGCGCGCTTCCGGCGGCTCTGGACCGGACCGAGCTGCTCGGGGTGGTACTCGCCGATCTCGTCGGGGCGATCACTGGCTGGGAGGCTGACCCGCAAGCGGCTCGCGCGGAGTACCTACGGGTGTGCGCGACGATCGGCCGGCGGGTGCGCGTCGAGCTGCCGGACGGTTCGGCGGTGCTCGGGACCGCCAGCGATGTTGACCCCGACGGCCGGCTCGTCGTCGACGGGCGACCCTACAGCGCCGCCGACATCGTTCACCTGCGGTGACGAGGGACCCGGCAGCGATCTGTCAGCCCGAGATGCGACGATCGTTGCCGTGGCGTTTCCCGACGATATCCTCACCCAGGACGAAGAGGTTGTCCTCCATCTGCACCCGCACTGGGTCAGCCTGGTAGTCCCGGCGCTCTGGACGGTTGCCGCCCTCCTTTTCGCCGTGCTGGGGGTTTTCTTCGCACCCGGAGGGGTGTTGCAGAAGCCCATCCAGTACCTCGTGCTTCTGGTCGCCTTCGGTGCAATCGGTTATCTGAGTGTGATGCCATGGCTACGTCGAATGACAACCCATTACGTCGTGACGAACCATCGACTGATGATCCGCGAAGGGGTCGTCACGCGGGTTGGGCGTGATGTCCCGTTCGCCTGGTTGGTTGGTGCGACCGTGCAGCAGAACGTCCTCGACCGGGTTCTGGGCTCGGGTGAGCTGATCATTGAGACGGTGGGGCAGCGGGGCCGGGTCAGCCTGTCGTGCATGCCGCACGCCGAGCGGGTGCAGGAAACCCTTGCCGATCTCTCCGCGCCCTACCAGTCACGGGGCTATCCGGGGGCCTGACGCCGGGACGGCCGGAGGCAGCAAGCACGGCCGATCCGTCACACCGGGTCGAACTCCCGCCACCATGCGAGCAGTTTGTCGGCCTGCGGATCCTCCGTGGCGAAACCGAGACGCTCGTCGTCAACCGTCCAGAACACCGAGAACCGACCGGGTCCTGCATCGCACAGGAAGGTGCCACGGCGTCGGGAGCTGCGTGCCCAGCGCTCGATGCCGGTCTGTCCCTGATAACAGTTGCCGACGCCGGCGAGGGCTGCGGACCGGCGGGCGATGTCGCGGGCCAGGGCCGAGGCGTCCGGGTAACGCAGGACGAGGATTCGAGCGGGGGCCGGAGCATCGGTCGCCACCCCGGGGACGCAGCTGAGGGCCGCCTCCACGCCACCGGGTACCGCCTGTCCCTCGCTGGGCGGCGCACTCGCGCACTCGCCGACCGCGAACGGCTTGAGCGAGGACCGCAGCCGTGCCTCGGCGGCATCGAGCGTCGGGCCCGGCGACGGTCCGACGCCGGCCCCTCCGGAGGCCACGGTGCCTCCCGTGCCCGTCGTGCCGGCCGCCGACGGGTGGCGACCGGTGGGGCTGTCGCTCGGATCGCGGGTCACGGCGAGTCCGATGGTGACGCCACCCGCGATCAGAGCCACGATGATCAAGATGATCGCGGTGAGGGGCCCGCGACGCCACCACGAGTCGGTTCCACTGGATGGATCCTCGTCACCGTCGGCCGGATTCCGCGGGAATCCGTCTTCGGAACCGTTCACAGGTATCCGGTCTCCCGAGGAAGGTCAGCTCAATGACGGAGTGGATCGAATGACTTCCACCATCTGTTGAGGTTACCCGGATCATGATCATTCGCGGAGAACGCGATTCGATAGTCGTCGTAGGTCCAGAACTCGTAGAAACGCTTCGCGAAGAAGTAGCACAGCCGGGTGCCACCGGTCGACTCGGCCGGCGAGCTCCACCGCTCCGAGCTCTGCTGGCCGTCGTCGCAGTTCCCCTCGTCGTAGTAGTACGTTTCACGGGCGCCGATCTGCCGGTCCATGGCGGACTGACTCGGGAAGTGGAACGCGGTGACCTCGATGCTGCTGGGATCCTTGCAGACGAGGGCGGCGTCGGCATAGGCGCTGTCACGGTGTGTGGGGACGGCGCATCCCGTCATGACGACCGGGTTCAGTAGCGAGCGGAGGATCTCCTGTGGATTGCCGGCCGGCTGTCCACCGTTCCCCGACGCTCCGGTGGCCGATGTTGTGGCGACGGATTGTCCGCTCGTCGTGTCGGTGCCGTCCTCGCCGGTGAACACGACGACTCCGAGCAGGATCACCAGGGTCAGGAGGAGGCCGCCGCCCGCGAACAGCAGGCGTCGATCCACGCTGACTTCGTGCCGGGAGGCTGTGCCGCGCTTGGCCAAGGGGGCTACGGCGCGCTCGGGCCCGGCCGCATTGGCGGGGATTCCTGTCGGGTGGGCGGGCGGCTCCGGTGGCGGAAGTCCCGGCAACAGCCCCGGTAACGACGAGGGCCGTCTGGATTCCGCAGGTGCGCCGAGCCGTGTGGCGGTGGCCGTGTCGACCGAGGGGGCGGACGTGCCAAGGAGATTGACGGGCGCCGGCGCTGGAAAGCCGCCGGTCGGGACAGGCGTCCCGACCGGCGGAGGGAATCCGTTCGGCGGGTTGACACCGATTGTCACTCCGGGAGCTGGCGCCGGATAACCGATGGGCGGTGCGGACGGCGCGACATGCGCGTCAACGCCGTCCGTGGACCTGCCCCGGGCCCCGAAGGCTCCGAGGAAGGCCGTGTCACCGTTCGTGCCGAGCCCGGTGCCGGTTCCGGCCGCGAGGGTTCCGGGCTGGTTAATGT
>NZ_CDWWEW010000123.1:0-13070 GCF_977966315.1 Frankia sp. CeRuru1 | reverse complement strand
CGAGCAACCGGTACTCACCGCCAACGACTTTTTCCGAGTGGCCACCGACCACCTTCTGGAACCAGTGCGCGACCTGGTCGAGCAAATCTATGAACCAGTACCAGATGGGTATCTCGACCACGGCTGTTACACCACGTGCCGTCGCTGTCTCACGCTGTTGACTCCCCTCGCAGACGGCGGGTGGTGGTGCGAGCGCGATCAGTGCCGCAAGCAGGGCACGCCTGTGCCCGGTCCTGCTCTGGTAGCACAGGAAACCGGCCAGCTGCACCAACTCGCCCGTCCCCTGCGTCAGTTCGTCACCGGGCCGGGCCGAGCCGAACTCGATCTGGAGGCGGGGTTGCGGTCACTGAGGTTGCAGGTCGAGATGTGGCCCGGCTTCGACGCATATGACCTGCGGATCACCTTCCCCGACGGGCATGTTTGGGCCGTCGACGTCAAGGACTGGGCGAATCCTGCCCTTCTCGGCCGCGAAGCGGCACCGGTCCGCCCTGAACCGCCGTACGACGAGGCATTCTGGGTCGTGCCACGCCACCGAGTCGATGCCCGCCCCGGCTACCTGGCCGTCTATCGGCGAAACCGGCCAGAGGCCGCACGCCGCCTTCCGCTTCTTACGGACCGTGAATTACTGAAAGCCGCCAAACGTAGGTTGCGTGACGCGACGCACGGGCTCATTTCTGAGAAAGGAATTGCCGATGCGTGACCGAGCGGCGTGGTATGGCAAGACGGTCAAGGACCTCTCGCACGTATGGCCGGCAGACCTCACCGTCATCAGACCTTCGGTACTCTGCCAGGTCGAACTCGGGCTGCGACTGCTGGAACGCCTTGCCCCGGATCAGCCAGCCGAAGGTGCCTGGTCCCTGCTCGGGGGTTACCCATTTGCCCGCGCCATGGGACTCATTACCGACGCCGCCGACGAACAGTTGCTGAGCTGCGCCCGGCATCTGCTCTGGACGATGCGCCGGCGGCGCACGTGGCACCAGAGCCTCGAAGCATATCGGCAGGTCCCCGAGCACCTCCGCGGCTACCGCCTCCCGCTCGACGGGGGCCCTGCTCGGCGCCTCGAACCTACCGCCGCAGGGGACCGCTTCTCGACGTATGACAACGCGCTGGAAAATCTCCCCGCCTTTGCGCTACGTCCGCTGACGCTGGCAGGGCCAGGATCACACCGCTTCACTGACCGGCGCCGGCGAACATCCGTCACCATCCCAGAACAGCTATGTCCTCCCACAACCATCGCCGGCCACAACCTCATGACTGCATCCGCCAGCAACGGTGGCCCGCTGGACATCCCGCTCGCGGAACTCGCCGACACCGCCCAATGGATGGACGAGACCGAGCGGCAGCTTGGTGGACGGTCCCAGGGAGATTGGGCGCAACGTCTGAGCGACCTGCAACTCGACCGCCGGACCGACGACGGCACGCGTTTCAAGGAAGCGAAAGTACTGCACCTTGATCGGTTGCTGCACCTCGTCGGTATGGTCGGCGCCGGCAAGAGCACCCTCATGATCATAATCGCGGTGTGGGCTGCTCGGCGCAGGTTGCGGACCACCCTCGTGGTCGGCGATGTGGCCGAACAGCTCACCCTCGTAACGCTGTTTCGGGAGCTACTGGGCCAGGATGCCGCTGCCCCCGTGCTCGGCTCCACGACTCGCGAACGCAACGTGCAGCGGCTCCACCGCCGGCTCGCGGCCAAAGGCCTTCCCTCGCTGCTCCACCACGACGACCCGGGCTTCGATGACCTGAGTACCGCGTGCGCCATCGATGCCCTGCGAGGCACTGAAGCAGCCGAACCGTTGCGCTACGCCGACGCCCCATGTAGCGACCTACACTCGACCCCTGCGCCGCCTACTGTCACGGCGGTGGATTCCGGCGCCATCGAATTGCCGGGCCGCTACCGGGACCGCAACCGGGACCGCTCGCGTCCGTCCCATCTCGGTGAGGACGATGACCAAGGACCCGCCCTTGGCTGTCCCCTTTGGTACGCCTGCCCTAGGCATAGCGCAGCGCAGGCCTTGGTAGACGCGTGGATCTGGGTAGCCAATCCAGCCAGCCTGGTACAGAGTCCCGTTCCACACCATCTCAACGACGAACGACTGCGTCACCTGGAACTCGCATGCCTGCGCAGCGATATTATCGTCGTGGACGAGGTCGACCGGGTACAGATGAACCTGGACGAGATGTTCGCTCCGTCAGCCACCTTGGTCCTCAAGGGACCCGAATCGTGGCTCGACCACCTCCACACCCACAAGATCGCGGAGCTGGCCCGCGAGGGTCGCCTGCAGCTGTCCGAACCCGACGTCGCCCGGTGGACCGTCTCTCTCAGCATCGTCAGCAGCGCCACCAACCGTCTATACGAGATGCTGATCAGCGATCCAGACCTGCGCAAATGGTCTGAAATCGAGTACTTCAGCGCGTGGACTCTACAGGAGAAGCTTCTCTCCGACTGGTATCCAACCCTCGAATCGCTCGCCAAACGAGCAGCCGGACTCCCGGATGCCACCGCCGACGAGACCGACGCCTACGAGGACGAGGGGGACACCGACACCGACACTCCCACAGGGCCACAGGCAGCACCGTGGACCCAGCGCCGGAACGAGGTCACCAGAATCCTCGACGTCTTCCGTGACGACCCTCTCGGAGACAACACACCCTACGGCTCCGACACCGACCTCCTCGTCGCCGCCACACATGACCTACTTCATACACTTAATGAGCGGGGCACGCGCACCAGAGTGCGCGCCGTCCTCGATCGGCTCCTCGCCGACTCCCCGGCGGCCCGCGGGGAACTACCACCGCCCAAGGCCCCACGTGGTCAATGTGAACCTGACCCGGCTGACGTCCACGGCAGCGAACCGTGGTACGAGCGGACCACCAGGCGTTTGGAGTTCACCCTGCTGCTCGCCGCCCTGCACCAACGCCTCGACCGGCTCACTTTTCTCTGGCCCCGGGTGGAAGCCGCCCTCCATCTGGACTCTACCGGCAATGAACTCTCCCGTCGGCCACCGCTCGACTACGCACCGATCGTTCCCGAAGCCCCCATGGGAAACGTATTGGGTTTCCAGTATCTCCCAGACGAGGATGGAGAAGACCGCGACTCGGACGGCCGATGCTCCGGAACGCTACGCTTCTTCCGATGCGCCGGCGTCGGTCGCGAACTGCTCCTTTCCCTACCCGACCTAGGATCCGACCCCGCCAATGGTCGATCCGGCCCGCATGTGATCCTGATGTCCGGAACCAGCTGGGCTGGCGCCTCCACCCGTTCCCATGTCCTCGCTCCAGTCGGCGCGGTCCTCAAACCGAACCCCAAGGCGCTGAAAGCGATCCGCCGCACAGTGTTCACCACGCTCTTCCTCTATGATGACGAAGGTCAGCCGATCAGCCTCTCGGGGCAGGATCTCGACGTACGTCCGGCCATGCTGCGCCTCATGGTCACTCGTCTCGGCAAACGAACGCGAGGACTACCCAGCCTCCTCGAACAGGAGCTTTCTCGGATCGACGACGAAGACCGCCGACGGGCACTGCTTCTGGTCGCTAACTACCGGGAGGCAGCGATCGCTGCGGACCGACTGGAGGGGATCGACCGATGGCGCGGCCGGGTCAGGGTACTCGTCGCGGACGACGCCGAACTCCATCAGGCCATCCGAGGCGACGGCGCCGAAGCAGACCGCCCTCAGCGTGCCTCGACCGTCCGGCGGGGAGATCTAGCGTCCTTCGCTGACGACAAGGAAGCAGAGCTCCTGGTCGCACCCCTGATGGCCATCGAGCGAGGCCACAACATCCTCAACAGCCAACGCAAGGCAGCCTTCGGCACGGTCCTTTTTCTCGCCCGACCGCACCCACGCCCGGACGATCTCTCCCTCTCGATCTTGGCCATCAACGACTGGGCGTCCCGCTTCGTCCGTAACATGCCCCGCGAGCACCTCGGGAGCGAACCAAACCGCTACCGGACGTTCGACGAGCTGGCCACCAAGGCGGGCGACCTGGACAAAGCCGGGCTCGCGTTCCGACACGCGGCACGGGAGGAGTGGCGGCGCCTGTTGTCCCGTCGCTACATGTACTCACGGCTCAAACCGGCTGAGAAGACGTCGTTCGCCTGGGACCAGTTGGTCACGATCTGGCAGGTGATCGGTCGGCTGGTGCGCGGCGGCGTTCCTGCCCGGGTCGTTTTCGTCGACGCCAAGTTCGCACCTCGCACTGCTGCCGCGCAGGCACCTGCAGCAACACCCGAAGCGAAGGCACGCCAGGACACCCCCGCCTCCAGTCTGCTCGCCGGGCTACGGGCGGTTCTGGCCCCCTATCTCAGCGACGATCCAGATCCTGCGGATTTTACCGATCCAGCCGATCCCGAACTTGTGAAACTGCTCTACCAGCCGTTGTACGACGCCCTCTGCGGCCTGGCCGCCAGCCCAGTCCACTGAGTTCGGCCCCTCCAGCCACACCGATCCCGCCAGGAGCCCGCCATGGGATTCGAATACTCCATCATCCGCCGAGCCGCCTACCACCCCGCACCCGGCGGTCCACCACTCATCACTCGGTACAGGGCCTTGCCTTTCCCCGAACAGTGGCGCGACAGTCTGCTGGACCTGTGTAACGCCACACGCACCGAGGACCAAGAGCCGTTCCGAACGGTCCCTACCTATCGCATGGATGCTGTCCTTCAGACCCTCGCCCCCGACTTGATCGTACGCGGGCGGGGCGGCGAATCAACCGACGGCTCTGAGGACTTCTGGCTATACGCCCCAGCGGACGAGGCGCACCCTCTGCCCGGCGACACTCTCCAACGGCTGATCACCGTCTGGCTTCAGGACCTCCGCGGCGAACCCGAGCACCGTGCTCTGCTCACACGCACCCTCGACGAGCTGAAGGCAACACCTCCCACATGGGAAGACGTCAAGGTGGACCTGCTCGGTTGCTGCTGCACGGTGGGCGGCACGGCAGCCCCAGCTGCCCGCCAATTCCAGCTTGCCACCGACTACCTCGCCCGCCGCATTGTGAACCTCGAACCTTACGACACCGGAGCTGAAACTCTCACCTTTCGCGCGGTGCCACGCGGACCTCGCCAGCAAGGCGCGGAGCTCATGTCCCAGCCGATACCGCACGAGGACAAAGACGGAGTATGGTGGTTCTCCGTCGTCCTCAACATCTCTCTCCACACCGTTCCGTTCTCCCCGCTGCCGCGCCTGCACCTACATGCCAGCATCCGCCGCTGGGCCACCCGGCCCCAGGCCTCGGCCAGCCGCATCCGTCTCCCTTTCGGGCGTGACACCTCCGTCTACCTGCTGCCGACCGTGCCCTGGCTGCCCGGCGCTCCCCGCAGCCGCCGCTTTGCGGTTGCCCGGCTCGCTTGGGACCGCGACCAGCAGGCGTATGACTGGCGCGGACGCGGACCGGCCGGCATCCTGCGCCGGCTCACCCTCAACGAGGCTTTTCCCGAGCCACACGACCTCCTCACCCACCCGGCGGCCTGGATCGGGGACGGACCTGGCGTCCGCGCCGCGATCGTGTACAGCACCCACATGGGAGAGCACGGTGTCGGCCCGGGGTTCATGTCGCACCAGAGATCGCAAATCACGGCCTGGGCCGAGCAAGCATTGCCGGACGGCCTCGTCCGGGCGGCCGACCTGCGTCGCAGTTGGGTGGCACCGAACACCGCGGCCAATGCCCGTACCAAACCCCAAGGTCAGGAAGCAAGGAGTGCCGAGGAAGCTCGCGCCGCTCATGCCCGGCGTACCGCGTTGGCGCACGCGCAGGAGGCCTATGCGGAACGCATCCCTGCGAACGGCGGCACCGCAGCCGATGGCCACGCCGTCGCCAGCCTCGAAGTCCGCTTGCTGTGGCAGACCGAAGAGATGCGCGACACCATGGTCGGGGCGCTCGCAGCAACGCTCGGACTAGCCGGAGATGGCGGAGCGGCGGCCCTCGCGCCCGATGCCTATGAGAACGCCAGACCCGGTAGCCCTGCGCTCCTCACCTGGCGCACTCCGGAACTAACCGTGCGTCTGCGTTGCCTCAAGCTCATCGGCGGCCTCGCCGAGCCGCTCGGGATCGACCCGAAGGCACGGCCCAAACTCCCAGCGCTCTCCAACGCCATCAACACGCGTCGCTCCGCCATGGCCGCGTTCCTCCAAGCCGACAGCGCCGAACCCGCCCGGCCATCCCTCGCCCTCGTCGAGATCAACCGTAGGGCAGACTTCCCCACACCGCGCGATGACCCCAAGTTCGCCCTACGTCTCGGCTGCGCGGACGCCGGAGTCATCACCCAGTTCGCCGCCCTGCCCAAGACCGCCAGCCTTCGTAAGAACGCTGCCCACCGTGCTCGCTCAGCCTGGCAGGACGGCTTGCGACAGCTCGGAGTGCGTGTCCTACCGCAGCACACACTCGGAGGGCAACTGCCCGCCGACCTGCAGTACGCGGCCATATGGATGGTCAAGCGCCGCGGGGACAGCCGCACCGGACTGCCCCGCCACGTACCCGTCGCGGTTCTCGTCCAGCCGAACCCACAACACATCGGCGAAGCCCGCATCCGCGGCTGGGACCCCAAGGCCGACAACGGAGTCGGCGCTTGGATCCCCTACCCAGATTTCCTGTTGCGCCTGACCGCCCTCGCAGAGATACCGGCCACTCAATCCGAACCGGAGCCAGCGGATGCACCGTCCACGGTCCCTGGGCAGCGGTCAGCCGACGGTGACGCCACACCTCGGCGGGCGACCTACCGCGTCTGGCGGCAGACCATGGAAGAACAGCGCCGGAATACGGCTCGCTACCTCCAGAGAATGCTGCGGTCAACCGATCTGCGCGGCCGACCGACTATCCTTATGGCGCACTCTCAGAACAGCCGATCGCACTGGCCATGGCTGCAAGATGGCAAGACAGTAATTGATCAGATTCGCACAGGCCATGCTCCGGCTGCCAGGCTCACACCGGGACTGAGGCTGATCCGTATCCGCAGCGCCAGCGGGCGAGAGACGCCACAATGGTGGGGATTGGGCAGCCCGACAGGAATTAACGGCCTATCGGCTGGTCTGTGGACCGAACTCATCGACGAGCCGGATGCAGGCGAGCCGCGACCAACCGCAGCTCGGGTCTTCTACAGCACCACTGAAAAGGCAAGTACCTTCAAATCCTCTGCTGTCGAGGCCGACAAACTCGCCCCCCGTCCCCTGCGCGCCGGACCGCGCAGGGGGCAACCCACAATTGATACCGGCGTCCCCGCATGGAACCCTACCCTCGTCGAGATTACGGTCCTCGGCTGCCACCCAGACGAGCGCGACGACCCGCACGCGCTGGCGCTCGCTGCCCACCAGCTTCGGCAAGCGCCCGACTACCTGGACGCGCTTTCCCTCCCGCTGCCACTACACCTCGCCGGCTTGGCCCAAGAGTACGTGCTCCCCACTCTTGCGGACGATCCCGGGGATGACGAAGGAACCACCTCTGCCGACCCAGCAGATGCGATTGAGGACATTGAGGGTATCTTCGGCGTTCCCGCCGCGGCCGAGGACGAGTCCGCCGACCCGGACCCCGACCAGGCATACGCATCCGGCCTCGCTCAGGCGCCGGAGCTGGAAGGCGACCTCGTCTTGTTCGGCAGCTGAGACCGCGTGGGGATGGCCCAGCTGCTGCGGGGTTTGCCTCCTGCAGCAGCCTTATCGCCAACCCGGTAGGGTGCGACGCCCGTAGAGGGCGAGGTGTGCCTGCCGGAGGAGGGATCTCGTCGAGCGGCACGGCGAAGTCGGCGCCATTGGTTCGCGTACCGTGAAGGGCGACCGCCGTGTTCGGACCGATCGTCCGGCAGACTGCGTACCGCCTCGGCTTGACCCGCAGGCGCCAGCGGCTCCGGCGAGGGCTATAGGTGCCGCAGCAGTCCCTGTTCCCGAGGGCCTCTCCGGGTCCCTTCCGGCGGCTTGCAGATCCGAGGCGAAGCGGGAGAACTCGGCGATGGCGGGTCGCAGCAGGCCGGCGACGCGATGGAGCGCCTCGCTGCGTCTCCGGGGCGCCGCGCCGTCGTCCGCGCACTCGCTCCGTCGGAGGCCGCGACATCGGCGGCCGAGGCCTGCGCCTCGCGGGCCGCCATCGCGGAGTTGGCCGGTGCGGCCCGTCGTCGACCGTGGTCAGCTGCTACGTCATGCAGCGCGCCCCTGGAGGGACGACGTGCTTGCCGGCGTTGTGATCTGGCAGGCGAAAACGCGTCCACTGGTCAGGCTGTCTCCGTGGCCTGCACGAGGATGCTCTCCCACGTCTTCGCGACCTTGAGCGTCGTTTCGGGGACGAAGACGTACCGCCACTGGCCCATCGTTCCCTGGTCTGTAACCAGCCGGGACCACGCCTCCGCCGCGGCACGTCTGGTCTGCACGGCGCCTATCTCGACGTCGCGGTCCGCCTTGACCTCGACGAGGAAGTTCACCCCGTTGGCGCCTCGGACGTAGAAGTCCGGGGAGTACCGACCGGCGTCGGTGTGGATGACCAGCTCGCCCCGCTGGATTCGCGCCCACAGCTCGACCTTGTCGTCCTCGTCGAGCAGGTTCGCCAGCGTCCGTTCCGGGGTGCTGTCGAACCAGTTGAGGTGGTGCAGCGCCTTGGCCCACCCGGAGTAAGCGGCCTGCGGGCTGAATTTCCCGAACCGGTTGGGCTCCTCGGGGCGGGAGCTGGTGCGGACCGGGGCGAACGGAACGTCGGTGACGAACGCTCGGATCTGGGCCGGGGCCGCCTTGTAGTGCTTGTCGAGCAGCAGGACGACAGCCCTGAGTGTGGCGTTCACGTGGGCGGCGAGTCGCTCCTCCCCGCCCGCGCCGTCGATGAGGGCCTTGGCGAGCCTCCGGCCCGCGTTGACTGACGCCGAGTTCACCGTGACATACGGGCGATCCAGGATCGTGTTCTGGATCGCGGACAGGAGCCCGCCGAGTGGCAGTTCCGGGATGGATGCCTCGATGACGTCGCTGGCCTGCTGGGGTACCAGCCGGTACCCGCTGTCAGCGGTCGGGTCGGCGAGCACCGTGAGCACTTTGCGGTTCAGCGCTGTTCCACCGACGAGGGCGAGCTGGGCGCCGAGCTTATGGAACTGGGAGTCAGGCAAGTCGGACAGAGAGAAGGTCCGCGCGATGATCCTCCTGTCGACCTGGGGGATGCGCACCGCGGCGTCCCAGCGCGGACCGATCTGGGACGTCAGGGCGTCGGCCTGGCGACCGGCGTCTTCGACCCGGTCGTCCAGCAGGACCGTCTTCAGATCAGGGCCTCGTGCGGCCTCGGGCCCGACGGCGTAAGCGTCGCCGCCGACGTTCTCCGAGGACGCCCCGCCTGGCGCTTCGCCGTCATGGTCCCCCTGGTCTGCGGGGACTGTGGCCTGTGATCCTTCCTGCGCGGTCCCTGGGGAGGCGGTTTCCTCGGCAGGAGCAGCCGGTGCGCCATCGCCCGAGCCGCCAGAGGTCGCCGCTGGCGACTGTGATCCTGACGTCGAGTCGGCAGCCCCCGGCCGCTTCTGGTCGGGTGCCGGGCGGGGCTTCGGGACCGCCCGCTCGGCAACCAGACCCTCCAGGAGGACTCCCGCCCTGGACAGAAGCACCTCGTAGCGTTCGTGGCTGAGGACTTCGACGGTGTCCAGGAGTTCGATGTCGGTGTAGGTGCCCCAGGGTAGACGCAGCCCTCGGCCGAGCGTCTGCTCGGTGAGGACGTCCGAGATCGACGGGCGCAGGGAGCAGATCACGAAGATGTTCTTGACGTCCCAGCCCTCTTTGAGCATCGACACGCTGACGATCACCCGGACCGGGCTGTCGGGCTCCTCGACGGCTTCCAGCCGGGCGAGCGCGTCGTCTGGCGCGTCCGAGTGGACGACCAGGACGCGCTGCTCGTAGTCGGACTCGAACAGGCCCGGCTTGCGCAGCACCTCGGCGACCCGGTTCGCGTTGTCGATCGTGTCCGCGACGACGAACATGACCGCGTTCACCGGCCGCGCATCGGTCGCGTCCGTGTACAGGTCGGCCGCCCGCTGCTTGGCGCGCAGCAGCTGCACGCCGTCGCGCAGCCGGGTCTCGACGTCGTCCCGGTCGTCGCGGCGGCCGACGAGAACCGGCGTCTTGACGTACCACTCGGCGATCGCCCTGGCCAGCGGATACCGGTAGATGACCTTGTCGAGATCGGAGCGGTCCGGAGTGGCAGTCAGGCCGATCACGGCGGCGGCGTCCAGGTCGCGGATCGCGTTGGAGAACGACCGGGCCTTCTCCGCGTAGACGTGATGCTCGTCGGAGATGACGACCAAGTCGCTCTGGACACGCAGGTACTCGTACAGCGTGTCGCCCAGCCACTCCTGGAACTTGCGGGTCCGGCGCGCGGTCTTCTCCCCGGGCCGGATGAGCTGCTGGACGTTGAACACGAACAGCACGACCTGGTCGGGGGCGTCAAGGGCACTCGCGACGGCACCGGTGTTGAACGTCTCGGCCGTCACGACCAGCGGCTTCGCATCCATACCGCCGAGAACGCTCTTGGGATGACCCTCGGTGAAGTTCGCGACGGTCTTGTTCAGGATCGTCCTGCCCGGGGTGACGATCAGGAAGTGACGGACGCCGGCGACGGCAAGGTAGTCGATGATCGCGGCGGCGAGATAGGTCTTGCCGACGGCGGTGGCTAGGTCGCAGACGACCTCGAAGGGTTCACCGCCAGCGTCGTCGAAGCGCTCGGCGACCCGGGTGAGGGCCTCCCTGTTCGGGACTCGCAGGTCGAGGCGCGCGGCGACGTCCTCCACGGCGCCCAGGTCCAGGGGTATCGCCGGGTGCGCGCTCATGCGGCCCCCCGAGTTCCGAGGCGGACAGCCATCGATGGTCTGCGGCCTGTGCGGGCCAGATCGCGGGGCACCTTGCGCGCCTTCGACCCGGGGCATTTCTGGCGCAGGTATTCCTCCACGCCGGGCTCCAGCGCCTGGGCGACCACCAGCAGGCTCTCCCTGCCGGCGAGATGGCCGATCAGGTAGTCGACGATGTCGGCGGTGAGCATGCCGTCGATCGCGGTCAGACGGGAATTGCCGCGGCGGCCGGCGAACGGCGGGTCGACTTCGGGGTCGTAGCCGAGCTGCGCGCACACCGCCTCGGCGAGCCGGCCGTTGGTCGCCCAGTCGGCGAGGACGACGATGTCGTCGATGGTGGTGAACAGCGACGGCGCGACGGCGAGTTGTCGGAAGCCGCCGCCGCCGGCCCAGAGCACCTCTCTCTTGGTCCGGTCGAGATCGCGAAGCGTGCTCAGCAGTTTCTTGGTCGTGTCCTTGTCCAGCCCGGTCACGCCGTCGATCAGCCCTGCCTTGGCGAGTGCGTCGAGCGTCCGCGCGGCCTCTCGGGCCGCACCCGGAAGCACCCCTTCAGGCAGGCTTTCCCCGGTCGGGGTCTCCTCCGAGGTGACGCCGCCCGGGTCCTGGTTGTTGACGACCTTCTCAAGCCTTGGAAGCGTGAACCTCGCCACCGTCTCGGACGACACCTCGACAGCGACCCATCGCCGCCCCATCTTGTGTGCTACGGCGGCCGTCGTCCCGGACCCTGCGTAGCAGTCCACCACGATGTCGCCGGGGTTAGAGCCGATCTGGATGATGCGCTGAAGGAGCCGTTCGGGCTTTGGAGTGGCGAAGGGTGTTTCGTCGGGAAAAGCAGGTTGATCTCGTGCTTCGCGGACCGCGAGTGGCCGACGTCCGCGTGGAGCCAGAGCGTCTGCGGCGCCCGGGTTGAGCTGATCTCGTCGAGATACCGCTTCAGCTTCAGGCCGCCGTCACCACCCTTGGTGAAGTACAGGCGTGGCCAGCTGCCCTCGGCGTGCCGCGCGCGGACCACTTTCTCGGCCTTCGTGAGGCCCATGTCGACCATCAGGGCCGGGACGCCTTTGCGGAGTGCGGAGATCGGGACGCCGCAGATGAGGGCGCGCCGGGCGTCGTCGTCCAGCAGCTGGCGCCGGTAGGGAACGCCCCACTCCTCGACCATCGCCTGCATCGCGTCCTGGTTCTGGCCCCAGCAGCGCCCCTTGGCGGGATACACCAGCTCTCCGGTGAACGGCGACTGGATGGCGTAGACCCAGGTCTGGTTGCGGTGGGCACTCGGAGCCGCCGGGTCGCCGGAGACCCACGGACGCGGGTCGCCGTCGGCGGACCTATACAGGGCGTCGCGGGACGCGAGGCGATCCCAGCGGTTGCCCCGCCAACCCGGCATCTTCGAGTAGACGAGAATGTAGTCCTGATCAGTAGAGAACGCTGGCGCGTCATTTCTTGGTGAGTACGCCTTCTGCCAGACGACCGTGGCCACGAAGTTCTCCGCGCCGAACACCTCGTCGAGCACACAGCGTGCCCGGTGCGCCTCCGCGTCGTCGAGATGCACCCAGACCGAGCCGTCGCGAGCCAGTAGCCGGCGAATCTGGACCAGCCGGTCGCGCAGCATCGTCAGCCATACCGAGTGCTCGACCGCGTCGTCGTAGTGGGTGAACGCCTGCCCGGTGTTGAACGGCGGGTCGATGTAGACCAGCTTGACCTTGCCGAGGTAGCGCTCCGCGTATCCGGGGACCGAGGCCAGTGAGGTCAGCGCGTGCAGGGCGTCCCCATGGATGCGCAGGTTGTCGTCAGGGGTCTCGCCGACCTCGGCGACCGTGTCGAGTAGGCGCACCTCGGAGACCCGCCAGTCCGCAGGGTCGACCCACTCGTAGGTGTCCTCGCCGTGGGAGAGCAGTCGGAGGTCCTTGTTTGCCCAGGTGAGCTCCAGCCGGTTGCGTCCTTGAGCACCCACCGACGACCCGTCCTCCCCCGCTGCCCAGCCGCCATGCGCCGCAATGTCCATGCGTGCCGTGATCGTCCCGCTGCGGGGACGTATGGGGATGTTACTGATGGAAGTGATGATGTTGGCGGCTTGCCCAGGCATGGCCGGGCGCCCTGCCATCTCATGAATCCGATGGCGAGCGGCCCGGACTGACCGGGACCAGTTAGAGGGCTGGTCGGAGACGGCCCGGCCTCCCGGGGGGCGGACGTACTCCGCCCCGCAAACATTTAGCCGGTGAGCTGAGGGTGTTGGTTCGTGGCATGGCGTGATGGCCGGTGGGCGCGGTACGCCTCTGGCCGG
>NZ_CDWWEW010000122.1:0-13085 GCF_977966315.1 Frankia sp. CeRuru1 | reverse complement strand
ACGGCGCCATCAGACGCCATCAGACGCCATCAGACGCCGATTCGACAACAGCTAACAGCCCCGTGCCATGCGCCCGGCCAAGAGCGCCGCCCACTCGACGAATGGGAGCGTCGGCACCGAGATCAGCGGCGATCTCTCCTGCTACGAACGCACGGCACTCAGAGCCAGGAAGGACGTGACCGCAAGTCACGTAACGATGTCACAACGCGGAAAGCAGGCTACAGTCAGTCCAACACGCCGACGGGCGGGGCAAGCCTTGGGCGCCCAGCCCCTGCTACCTGGCATGTCCCTGACTCACGGATCTTCGCTTACTGCGATGGACTTGTTTTGTGGAGCGGGCGGACTGTCTCAAGGGCTACGCCAAGCGGGGCCGTGAACTTCCCTGCAAAGAATAGTGGCCGGGGACGACAACGCCGTCTTCGACATCCGGATCGTCGAATTCCTGCGGCGCAGGGGCGGGTATACCGGAGCACGTGAACGTCGCCGGCCTGCTGCTCGCCGCCGGGGCCGGACGGCGGATGGGACGCCCCAAGGCCCTGGTCGAGCTGGGCGGTGTGACGCTGGTCGAGCGGGGTGTCCGCCTGCTCACGGCGGGGGGCTGCCGGCCGGTCGTGGTCGTCACCGGCGCCGCCGCGGACGAGGTGGGCGCCGTCGTGCGACGCCTCGCCACCCGCCGGGTCGCTGGGCCGGCGCCCGCGGGCGAGGATGCGCCCGGGATCGGCCTGGAACCCACGGCTGGGATGGAACCCACGGCCGGCCCGATGCCGGAGGTTCGCCTGGTATCGGCCGCGCGGTGGGCCGAGGGTGTCGGCGCGTCGCTGCGGGCCGGTCTCGCCGCCCTGGTCGGCACCGACGCCGACGCCGTGGTCGTCACCCTGGTAGACCAACCGTCCCTCGGCGCGGCGGCGGTGCAACGTCTGATCTCCGCCGCGGCCGATCCGGGGTCGACCCATCCGGCGCTGACCGCCACCTACGAAGGCCGGCCGGCCCATCCCGTCCTGCTACGCCGCTCGGTCTGGCCCGAGGCGGCGGCTCTCGCGCGCGGCGAGGTCGGCGCCCGGGCATGGCTGCGGGCCCACCCGGGACGGGTCACCGGCGTGCCCTGCGACGGCACCGGCTCACCCGCCGACGTCGACACCCTGGCCGACGTCGACACCCTGGCCGACGTCGACACCCTGGCCGACGTCGCCCCACCGACCTCACCATCGGCGACACGCACACCCAGCCCGGGTAGAACGCGAAGGACCCATAAGTAGGAACACCGCCGCAACGACGTGAGAAACGGAAGAACAACAGCAGACCCCGGTCTTCCAAGAAAGGATGACGCCCAACCGGGCTATCGGCAGTATCGGCGGCAGGGGAACCGGCGCGGGGCACAATATCATCACTATCTGGGGCCAGCCGGACACCCGGGGATGGTGTCGGGCGCTGCGCGATGGGCTCGGCGAGAAACAGCGGGAAACGCAGGCAGACCATCGTGCTGGTGGCGGGTCAGGGACGGACACGACGCTCGCTCGCGGAAAGGACGTCTCCGTGTCCGACGCCCGTCATCGATCCCGCCGCAACAGATTTCGTGGTGGCGGGTCCCATCACGGCGGGTCCCGGTATGGCGGGTCCCGGGCCGGTGGCCGTGGCCGCGCCGTCACCGTCGGCCTAGGCATCGTCAGCGGCGCGGCGCTGCTTGTGCTGGGCGCGTTGACCGCCACCGGGATCGGGTTCGCGGCCCGCGCCGCCTGGGATGCCGGACCGACCGGGGAATGCGCGGACGGCGGCGAACGGGCCACCCTGACCATCATCACCGCGCCGGCACTCGCGGCGCCGATCAGCCGGCTCGCCGCCGACTTCGATCTTCGGCGAGCCGGTGCCGAGGGCTCGGCGGGCCCGTGTGTGACCCTCGCCGTGTCGGCGGTCGCCTCCGACCGGGTGCTCGACACGCTGGCCCGACCGGAGTCGCCGGACTCCCCCGGCCCGCCCGACGTCTGGATTCCGGAGTCGGCCGACTGGCTGGAGCTGGGCCAGGAATCGGACCCGGCCACGGCGCAACTGCCGGCGAAGGCCACGACGATCGCGGGATCGCCCGTCGTCATCGCCATGCCGAGACTCATGGCGCAGCGCCTCGGTTGGCCCGAGCATCATGTGACCTGGGCCGAACTGGCCGCGGCCGCGGGCGAGGCCGATTTCTGGACCCACCGGGGCGAGCCCCGGTGGGGGGACTTCCGGTTCGCCATGGCCAATCCGGAGAACTCAGCCGCCGCGCTGCGGGCCGTCATCGGAACGGTGAGCGCCGCCCGCGGACTCACCGCGGCCGAGATGACCACCGGTACGTTCGACCAGGATCGCGCGGCCCAGCTCACCGTGCTCCGGCAGGAACGCTCCATCGACTGGCTGCCGGAGTATGACCAGCAGCTCTTCGACTCGGTACGCACCGGCGGCACGGAGAACGGCGCGGCCGGATCCGCTCCCTCGGCCTTCCCGGCCCTGGAGGCCGATGTCATCGCTTACAACCGGTCCCTGACGAGCCAGAACGGTAACCGCCTGGCCACGACGCTGGTGGCGTCCTACCCCTCGGACGGGATGTTCACGGCGACGGTGCCGTACATCGTCCTGAAGAAGACGGCGAGCTCGTCGTCCCGGCGGGCCGCGGCGGACGCCTTCGCCACCTTCGTGCGCGGGGACGCGGGCCGCGCGGCCCTCACCGGAGCCGGTTTCCGCACACTCACCGAACTGGCGGGCCACGATGACCCAGGCGGGCTGGCCGAGACGCTGAACGCGACCGATGGGGTGCGCTCCGTCCCGCCGAAGCTGGCGAGCACGGACGCCTCCGACAGCACGCTCGGCACGGCTCGGCGGTTCTTCCGCCATGCCCGTCAGCGTGGTGCCACCCTCGTGGCGCTTGACAGCTCCGGATCGATGGCCGAACCGGTCCCGGGCACCGACCCGTCAAGAACTCGGATGCGGGCGGCCGTCGAGACCTCCCTGGCCGGCCTGCGCCTGTTCGCACCCGACAGCCAGGTCGGTCTCTGGCGGTTCTCCGGCGAGCAGGGCGTCCAAGGCTACCGGGATCTCGTGCCGATGGCTCCGCTTAACGCACCCGGACGAGGCGGCACCCATCGGGACGAGCTGATCGCCGCGCAGGCCGGGATCGTCCCCGGCGGAGCCACCGATCTGTACGCCACCACGCTCGCGGCCTTCCGCTTCCTGACCCAGCACTACGTCCCCGGCCGGCTCAACCAGGTCGTCATCCTCACCGACGGTCGCGACACGAACCGGGGTGCGGCCGCGCCGAGCCTGGACGGGCTGATCGAACAGCTGCACGCCGACTACGACCCGAAGCGGCCGGTCGCCATAATCATGATCGCCTACAGCAACGACGCCGACCTCACCGCGCTGCGGCGCATCGCCGCGGCGACCGGAGGACGCTCCTACCTCCGGCCGGACCCGAGCCAGGTGGTCGACATCTACCTCGACGCGCTGACCCGCGTCCGCCCCTGAAGCCACGCGCGCCTCTGAAGCCACGCGCCCCTGAAGCAGCTCAGACGGGAACCCCGGCGGCACGCCGTCTGCCGGCTCGGGTCCGGCGCGGATCGGGACTCGCGGCGTCTGGGAACCTCCGCAGGTATTCGCGTTCGAGCTCCAGCATCCGCGCGGTGTGGGTCTCGAAGGCGTCCTCGCTCCCCGCGATGAAGGCGTCGTGCCGGGTGCGATGCAGGTGCCGCAGCTCCCGGACGAGGTCAACGTCGGTCAGCTCCTGCGCGGGGATTCCAGCTGGTCGGTGCATCATGCCCTCGGTCTACCCATTCCGGCGGCGCGATTCCCGGCTGGCGGGAGGACCAGCAGGTTCGGCGGGATCGGAACATCCGGCCCCGGGCCGGGCGGTGGTACCGGATCCGGCGTGGGCTCGGGTGGCGTCGGCTCGGGACCGGGCAGAACAGGATCGGGGATCGGCGAGGGCGGCGAGGGCTCGGGTGGCGTCGGGCCGGGACCCGGCGGCGGGACCGTGACGATGACGGGATACGTGGTCTGCATCTGATTGCGGTGCCCGGATGACGCTCTTCACACACCGGGACGACCAGATGCCCGCTCCTTCTGGTCGACCACTGGTCAGGCACTCTGGCCGGCCACTGGTCAGGCGCTGGTCGATCTGTGGCTGGCTCGCTACCGTTGCGCACTATGACCATGTCGGTCGGATCGGCGGCTTCTTCCTGCGACGTCATCCAACGCACCGAGCAACGTATGTCCCGAATGGTCGGCTATACCAGAGCAGCCTGTGCGACGTTCGTGATCATTCCGCTCTTCGGCTGGGCTCGCCTGCGCCACCCGTGGATCGCCGTGCTGATCGTGGCGGCCGCGGCCGTCGAGGCATCCTGGTTCACCTGGCGGGTCTGGCGGCGGCCGGGCCGGCTGTCCCCCCGGCTGGTCCTGGCGGACGTCGCCTTCTGCGTGGCGCTGATGCTCGTCGGGTCCAGAGCCGCGCAACCCGACGAACGCAACAAGATCATGACTGAGCTCGTGCCGTTCAGCCTCGTCGCACCCGCGGGCATCGGCTTCGGCCTCGGGCTGACGCTGCTCGCGGTCGGTGCGGTGGCCGTCCTGATGGCGGCGTGGAGCCTGGCCGTGCTGCCGGACGTTTCCCTCAAGCTCGGTTCGGACCTGTTGGGCTTCGCCCTGTGGTACGTCGTCGCCATGCTCATCGCCCATGAGCTGCGCGCGCTCTCCGCGGCGACCGCGGCCGCCCAGGACGAGGCCGCGGCAGCCGGGCGGCTCGCGATCGAGCAGGAGAAGGATGCCGAGAGCCTGCGCCAACGCGAGATCACCCATCGGGAGATCCACGACTACCTGCTCCCCGTCGTCGATCACGTCGCCGCCGGTGGAGTGCCCTCGCCGGCACTCGTCCGGGAGGCCCGGCGCGGGGCACAGCGGGCGCGTCGGATCATCATGGATCCACGCGGGATAGACCCGAGGGCCCTGGCCGTCGACGGCACGGCTTCGCCGGGCTCCACCCAGAACGGCCTCGAGGAGATGATGTCCGCGGTCGTGGACGCCTTCGCCGACGAGGGGCTCGCCCTGGTGCCCTTCGTGTCGATCAAGGGCGAACCGCCCGCGGAGGTCCGCGAGGCACTGGTGGCCGCGACGAGGGAGGCCCTGCGTAACGTGGTTCGACACTCCGCCAGCACCGACGAGGTTCACCTCTTCGTCGAGGGCGACGCGGATTCGGTGCTGGTGGTCGTCCGGGACAGGGGGGTGGGGTTCGATCCCGGCTCCGTCCGACCGGGCGGAGGCATGACCGGAAGCTATTCCGCTCTGCGCCGGTATGGCGGGGAGACCCTGGTGACCGCCTGGCCGGGTGGTGGGACGAAGGTGACCTTCCGCTGGCCTGCCGCCGAGCCGACCGGGGACGGCACGCCCGGGGACGGCACGCCCGGGGACGGCACGCCCGGGGACGGCACGCCCGGGGACGGCACGCCCGGGGACGGTCGATGAGCGTCGATCGCCGGCCGGTCTCGGTGGCGATCATTGACGATCATCCGATCGCCACCGAATCGCTGGCCGCCAGGTTCGCCGGCGCGGGGTTCTCCGTGCTGGCGCCGGCCCCGAGCCTGGAGACCTTCGACCGGGACGCCACGCCCGGGATCGTGGTGTGCGACCTGCACCTGCCCGGGGTGTCCGGGGCCGCCGCCGTGGCCGACCTGCATCGGCGCGGTCTTCGGGTGCTGGCGACCTCCGGGGTGGCGACACCGGACGAGGTCCTCGACGCGGTCGCCGCACAGGCTCGCGGCTTCGTTGAGAAGACCGCCCCGGCCCAGCAGTTCGTGGCGGCGGTGACCGCCGTCGCCGAGGGTAGCTTCCACCTCTCCGCCCGCCTCGCCGGGTTTCTACTGGAGGATGCGCACCGGCGACCGCTGTCCCGGGGCGAGATCGGGCCCGCGGAACGGAACCTGCTGCGCGGACTCGCCCAGGGCGACCTCATCGATGAACTGCGCGGCGAGTGGGGAATGACCGCCGCCGCCGTGCACGACCTGCTCGATCGAATCTTCGACGCCGCCCGCCGACGCCGCCGCCTGCACCGGCCATCCCCGCGGGAGGCCGAGGTGATGGTCCTCGTCGGTTGCCGGGGCATGTCCCACCGGGAGGCGGCGCGGGCGATGAACGTCAAGGCCAGTGTCATCGCCGACTATCTGCGCACGGCGAAGGCGAAGTACGTGGCGAGCCATCCCGACGCCCCGGTGACGATCCCGCCCAGCACGGCGGCCGCCCTCTGGGCCCGCGAGCTCGGGTTCGGCTGAGCCCCCTTGGCTGAGCCCCCTTGGCTGAGGCCCCTCGATTGAGGCCCCTCGATTGAGGCCCCCTTGATTTCGAGGGATTGTCCTGCGCCGACTTCGGCCACACCCTCGTCAGGATGGGCTGGGGAGACGGCGGGGACGAGGGTCATCCGCGGTCCTGTCGTCTCTGGGCAGCCTTCCTCGGGTCGTTCCTGGGACCGGATGCGCTCCCCGTCGGCATGTGGCGGATCAGATCTCCCGACGTCGCGACGGCCCATCCGGCTGACCAACCGATCCCCGGCGACGGCACGAATGCCGAGGCGGACGGCCGTGCGATCCAGGCGGTGCACCGTGGGCACGCGATCTGGCTGGGCACCCCGGACGCGGATCTGTACCGGCTGGACGACTCGCGGTGGCTGCTGCGCAACAACCGGAGGGCCGCCCTACTCACCCGACGCCTGGTCGCCCGGGCCGGGCCCGTCACGGACGGCACGCCCGTCACGGACGGCACGGCCGGGTCCGCCCACCTGCATCTCGCCACCGGCGATCCGCTCGCGGGCTACCTTCAGATCATCCGGCTCGGACCGGTGGTCGCCCGGCTGTGCACGATCCCGGGCGAGGGGTCCTCGCTACCGCGCACCATGGCCGTCGATCTCGGCAAGCAGGCCGCCGAGCAGGTAGCCAGACTGGCGGCCGCCACGGGCGACCTGCGTCGCGCGCCCTGGCGCCCCAGCCGATGGATCATCCGGACGGATCGGTGACGGCCGGGGATCATCCGCTTTCCCCCGATGATTGAGGGATGGTGTCGGCCCATCGGAACTACCAGGATCGAAGGCAGGGACCACGCCGGTGCGACGGGTCGGGCCAGATCGTCGGGGGAAGCGAGACGGCTTGGTGCCGGATCGGGGGCGCACCGGCGTGGTTCCGCGGACTGTCGGTCGCGGGGGAAGGCCGGCAGTCTGCCTGTTCATGCCGGCAGGCGCCGGCCGCCGCTGTCCGCACCGGCGAGAGCCGCTACGAAGGGCAACCGGTCGCAAACATTCGGTCTCAGCTTTTGCCCCACTGGTGAGGGTGTCGCTGGTGGCTTTGTCGACATCGCTACGATCTGCCCACTGGAAACGTGGACAGGGGGTGCTGTGGGCGAGCCGATCCTCGCCATCGACTACGGCACCTGCAGTGCCTCGGCCGCCTTGGCCGTCGACGGTCGCATCGAACCGGTGAAGGAGCCCGCGAGCGGCTCGGCGAGCTGGCCCGCGTCGGTCTTCGTGGACGGCGGCAGCCTGATCGTCGGCACGCTCGCCGAGCGGCGCAAGCGGATCTGGCCCGCGGCGTACCGTGGCGAGGTCAAGCGCGATCTGGCCCGGGACAGCGCCGTGTCACTCGACGGCCGCGGCTATCCGGCGCACGTGCTGGTGACCGCGGTGCTGTCCGCGCTGAAGGCCGAGGCCGAACAGCAGCTCGGCGGTGCGGCGCTGTCGCGGGCCGTCGTCACGATACCGGCGAGCTACGATCCCGCCGGCCCGCTGCGCCGGACGATGATCGCCGCGGCGGAGGCCGCCGGGTTCGTCGACGTGGACCTGCTCGCCGAGCCGGTCGCGGCGGCCTGGTCGCCGGTGGTCGGCGCCGCGCCCGAGCCTGGCTCGCTCATGCTCGTGTACGACCTGGGTGGCGGGACGTTCGAGGGGGCGCTGGTCGCGGTCGGTGAGGACGGCCGGCACGAGCTGCTCTCCCACTCGGCTCTGCACGACTGCGGCGGCCGCGAACTCGACCAGATTCTGTTCGACGAGATCCTGGGGTTGTACGGGCCGGGGCTGGAACCGCTACTGAATCCGCCCGGGATCGGCGAGACGTTCCAGACCACGGCCAACCGGACCCGCCACGAACTGCTCGACTTCGCCCGGGCGGTGAAACATCAGCTCTCCGACATCGCCGTCGTGGAGGACGTTTTCAGCCCGGCCGGCCTGCTGGTCAGCATGCAGCGTGACCGGTTCACCCAGCTCGCCTCCCCCATCCTGGCCCGCACGATGGCCTGCTGCCAGCACCTGCTGAAGTCCTCCGGTTACGGACCGGACAAGCTGAGTGGGGTGCTCCTCGTCGGGGGCAGCTCCCGGATCCCGGTCGTCACCGACATCCTCGAAGGTCGGCTCGGGGTCGGCACCGACTGGCCGGGGCAGCAGATCTACCTCCCCGCCGATCCCGAGCTCGCCGTGGTGCTCGGCGCCGCCGCCTGGGCAAGCTCGGTCTCCACCCGCCGGACCACCGCAGCGCGCCCGAATCCGGTCCTACAACCGGCTCGCTGGGACATCCCCGGCGGGCGGGCGACGATGGTGCGCTGGCTCGTCGAGCCCGGGGAACGCTTCGACGCGAGCGCCGTGCTGGCGCGGGTCCGCCTCACCGACGGTTCCCTGTTCGACCTGGCCGCCGAGGCACCGGGTAGCCTCATCCACACCCACGCGGCACCCGGCACTCCGGTCCGCGACGCCGACTGGTTGGCGACCACGCTTCCGTCCGGGCCGGTGCCGATGGGGTCGGCGGTGCCGGCGGACCTGCGCGGCTTCGAGCGCAGCAGCCGCCCGTCCCACCACGTCGAGGTCACCGCGCGGGCCACCCTCAAGGGACACGAACGCGACGTCACCTCGGCGGCCTTCTCCCCGGACGGCAAGCTGCTCGCCACCACCAGCAAGGACGGCACCCGGCTGTGGGACGTCGCCACCGGCCGAACGTCGGTCACGCTCAGCGGGCGCAAGAGCCTGGTCGTGCATGGCTGCGCATTCTCCCCGGACGGCAAGCTGCTCGCCACCACCGGCAGCGACAAGACAGCCCGCATCTGGGACGTCGACGCCGCCCGCCAGACGGTGACCCTGACCGGGCACCGGGGACCCGTGTACGGCTGCGCCTTCTCCCCGGACGGCAGCCTGCTCGCCACGACCAGTACCGACCGCACCGTCCGGCTGTGGGGTTCATCGACCGGGAAGAATCTTGCCACCCTCAACGGCCATCGCGGCTCGGTCTACGGCTGCGCCTTCTCCCCCGACGGCCGGCTGCTGGTCACCGCCGGCGCGGAGTCCACCCTGCTGTGGGACGTCACGGTCGGCGAGATCATCATGAGCCTACCCGGGCACACGAACTTCGCTGGCGGCTGCGCCTTCTCTCCCGACGGCCGGCTGCTCGCGACGAGCGGCAACGAGGGCACCCGGCTCACCGACGCCTCCAGCGGCACCACCGTGCTCACCCTGCCGGGTTCGGCGCAGAGCTGCGCCTTCTCCCCGGACGGCCACCTGCTGGCAACGGCGAGCACCGACGACACCGCGCAACTGTGGGACGTCGCGACCGGGTCCGCGATCGCCACCCTCACCGGGCACAGCAGCACGGTGATGAGCTGCGCGTTCGCCCCCTACGGCCTCCTGCTCGCCACCACCAGTACCGACATGACCGCTCGGCTCTGGGACATCATCTACACCCCCTGACGCTCCGGCCGTCCCGGCAGGCAGATCCGCCGCCCGGGACTCCCGGAACTCCCGGAGATCAGGTCGGGAAGACCGAGCCGTCCCGCGGCGGGCACTTCAGGCCGAGGTCGTCCAGCACCGCCTCGGGCACGACGCCACACCCGACCTCGTAGGTACCGAGCTGGACCAGTTCCCACCCGGAGTCCGTGTGATGCAGTACCCCCTCGGCCCGGTCGAGATCGGCCACAGTCGGGCGCAGCTCGGTCAGTGCCCAGCTCGGGTCGCTGGCGGCCACGGTGGTCCCGGTGACCTCGTAGTTCTGCGGCGGAACATCCGCGGTGAACGGGCTCGTCCGGACCGCCTCGGCAATCGCGCCCGCATCCCCGGCCGACGGCGGGAAGGTGCCGGCGCCGCGAGCCACGGCGGCGACGACGCGGCTGGTTTCCCCGGGGGCCGACGCCACCGAGGACGATCTGGAACAGGCGAACGCCGTACCCACGGTCACAACTCCCGCGGTGACCAGAGTTGCGGTGGGCAGTACCACCCGGCGCACGATACGGGGACGGTTACCGCGGACGGCGGACCGAGGACGACTATGGCGAGCCATGCTGTGCACCTACCCAGTTTGCGCAGGTGAACCCCCTGAAGGGGGATACTCCAACGGTCAACCCGACGACAGATCACATCGTGATCCCATTGATATTCTCCCATCTCTCACTACCTCAGCCCACATTAGTCTCACCAAGATAAAATCTTGGCAAGATGTGATGCGCTGCTTGACCGAACGTGGTGTCCATCCCATCGGAGCCGTCGGGCCCGCCACCCGGGGGAGGCTGCCATTCGAGGGGGTCCCCGTCGTCTCGTCGATGGACATCGCGGCGAGTGGCACACCTACGATTCCGCGGCCCCGGGCATTCACAGAACCAGCTCACAGCAAGCTCACAGCAAGACCTCAGGTAACAGCCAGCCAAGGAGGCGAAGCTGACACCATGCAATCGGTGCGGGTCCTCGTGGTAGACGACGAGACGACACTGGCGGAGTTGCTGTCGATGGCGCTGCGCTACGAGGGGTGGGAAGTGCGCAGCGCCGCGGATGGTCGCGGAGCGCTGCGGCTCGCCCGCGACTTCCGGCCGGACGCGGTCGTTCTCGATATCATGCTGCCCGACATGGACGGCTTGGAGGTGCTTCGGCGCCTGCGGGCGGAGAGCCCGGACGTACCGGTGCTGTTTCTGACCGCCCGGGACGCCGTCGAGGACCGAGTGGCGGGACTCACCGCCGGCGGCGACGACTACGTCACGAAGCCGTTCAGTCTCGAGGAGCTCGTCGCGCGGCTGCGCGGACTGATGCGTCGCGCCGCGCGCACCACCGAGGCGTTGCAGGGCGCCCGGCTCGTCGTCGGCGACCTCACGATGGACGAGGAGAGCCGGGAGGTGCAGCGCGCCGGCCAGCCGGTGCACCTCACCGCCACCGAGTTCGAACTGCTGCGCTTCTTCATGCGCAACCCACGCCGGGTGCTCAGCAAGGCCCAGATCCTCGACCGGGTCTGGAACTACGACTTCGGCGGCCAGGCGAACGTCGTCGAGCTCTACGTCTCGTACCTGCGCAAGAAGATCGACGCCGGCCGCCCCCCGATGATCCACACGATGCGCGGGGCCGGGTACGTCCTGCGGCCGGCCGATCCGGCGCTGGCACCGAAGACCTCCGCCACCCCGTCATCGAGGGGCACCGCGCCGGGCCCGGCATGAGCTCCCCGGCTCACCGGATCGTGCCGGTCTCGCCCTCGCGCTGGTCGCTGCGCACCCGGCTGCTCGCCCTACTGATGCTCCTGCTGGCGACCGTCTCGCTGGCGATCGTGTTCGTCACCGCCGTCGCGCTGCGAGGTGTCCTCGTCGACCAGCTCGACAGGCGGCTGCGGGAGGCCAGCGGACGATGGGACCGGCCGGAACCCGCCTTTCTGCAGAACCTCCCGTCCTTCCCGGCCCTGCCGACCCTCCCGGCCCCGGCCGAGGGGAACGCCGGCTACGGCACTGCCGGCGGCTCGGCCACCGCCGCCGGCTCCGCTGCCCCCGCCAATTCCGCTGCCGACTCCGCTGCCGCCGGCCAGCCGTCCAGCCTCAGCCCGCAGCAGCTGCGGGTCCGCCGGTTCTTCCGTGGACCGGTCGATCCGGGAACGCTGGGAGCCGTCGTGGACGAGGATGGAACCTACGGGGCCTTCATCGATACCGCCGGTGAGGGGAAGGAGCTGACCACCGCCGAGACCGCCGTCGTCGCGGGCATTCCCGCCTACCTGCGGCCGTATACCCGGGCGTTCGGCGATCAGGGTGACTATCGGCTCCTCGCAAGGACCACCCATGACGGTATGACCGTCGTCACCGGGCTGCCGATGAAACAGGTGAACGCGACCCTCACCAGGATGGCGATGATCGCTGGGGTGGTGGCCCTGGTGGGGGTCGCGGCCGCCGCGATCGCCGGCACGGCGATCGTCCGCGTCACGCTGCGACCGCTGCGGCGGGTCGCCGCGACGGCCTCCCGGGTCGCCGAGCTACCCCTCGACCGGGGTGAGGTGGCCCTGTCGGTGCGTGTGCCGCAGGTCGACACCGACCCGCGCACAGAGGTCGGCCAGGTCGGGGCGGCGCTCAACCGGATGCTCGGCCACATCGGTGCCGCGCTGGCCGCCCGGCACGCGAGCGAGATGCGAATGCGCCAGTTCCTCGCCGACGTCAGCCACGAACTGCGCACTCCGCTCGCGGCGATCAGCGGGTACGCCGAGCTGACCCGCCGGACCCGCGAGCACGTCCCCGCGGACATCACCTACGCGATGAGCCGGGTCGAGTCCGAAAGCGCGCGGATGACGGCGCTGGTCTCCGACCTGCTGCTGCTCGCCCGGCTCGACTCCGGTCGGGACCTGGTCCGGGAACCGGTGGACGTCTCCCGGCTGATCGTCGACGCGGTCAGCGACGCGCACGTGGCCGCCCCGGGCCACCGCTTCGCCCTCGGCCTGCCCGAGGAGCCGGTCACGGTCACCGGGGACCCGGCCCGCCTGCACCAGGTTCTCGCGAACCTGCTGGCCAACGCCCGCACCCACACGCCGCCGGGCACCCAGGTCACGGCGAGCCTGACCGTGAGCGGCCCCACGGCGATCCTCGCGGTCGTGGACGACGGCCCGGGCATCCCCCCGGATCTGCTCCCCGAGGTCTTCCAACGCTTCGCGCGCGGCGACAGCTCGCGGTCCCGCGTCGCCGGTAGCACCGGGCTGGGGCTCGCCATCGTCGCCGCCGTCGTCGAGGCACATCACGGGCACGTGCAGGCCACGAGCGAGCCGGGACGCACCGCCTTCATCGTCGAGCTGCCCCGATGCCTCCCACCCTCGGGGACGGTC